>CAUEKL010000173.1 GCA_959018215.1 uncultured Gemmiger sp. | reverse complement strand
CCGAGTGGGCGCTGTTGGCCCAGTCGTACATCATCCAGCTGATCTCCTGTTTGGTATACCCTTTCAGAAGCCCCATAGGGAATCAAGCCTCCCGTTTATACAAATTTGCAAACCTTGTATAAGTGTAACATTTTGTCACCAAAAAAACAAGCCGCCCAACGGCACAAAACGCCATCGGACGGTGAAATTCCTGTCAAGAATCGGCAAAATCAAAACAGAAGCACTCTTTTTTCAGGCAGCGGATTCGGCGGTGGCCATGCCCAGGGCGGACATCTGCTCCTCCAGCCATTCCTCGGTGGGAGATTCCCCGAATTTTTCCTGGTAGTCCTCAATCAGGTCCTGGCGGATCATCTCCTGCTGGTAGTTGGCCATATCCTCGTAACCGGAGAAGGCATTTCCGTCGTACCAGTAGGACTGGTAAACGCTTTCGGCCAGAGCATCCGCCCCGGCGGTGATCTGCCAGGCGGTCTCCATGTCCAGAGAGTAGGTCACGGTGCCGTCGGGCACCTCATAGGTATAGGTATCAAAGCGGTACTCGTTGAAGGGCAGGCCGTCCGCCTGACAGGCATCCACCACCTGGCGGGCCATGGTGGCAAACGCCAGCGCGGAGTCGTACCGGTCCTGGTAAACGGTAACATACAGCTGGGCACGGTCCCCGGGCTGGACCGTCTCGGTGGCGGGGTCGGTGACGCCGTGGTTGAAATCCAGCACCACGCTCACGTCATAGATATTGTCTCCCAGGCCGGGCACCGCCCGCAGGGTAGCGGTGGCGTCAGCCTGCAGCTCATCCCCCAGCCGCATCTCTGCCGCATGGGCGGAGGGGCCGTACTCATTCCACAGCTGCAGCATCACCGAGGCGCCCCCTACCCCGAAGAGGATCAGAATGCAGACAAAGATGCTCACCCCGTCATACTTGAGCTGCACGTTGGGCCGGGCCGCATACACCAGCACCTCCACGCCCAGGGCGATGAGGGCCACAGGCAGCAGGCTGACCACGAACCGCAGGTCCAGCGTGGGCATCACCGCCCGCAGGATCAGCAGCACACCGGCGGCCACCAGCAGCAGGCCGAAGGTGAAGGTTCCCACCCGCCGGACCTTTTTGGGCGGCTGGGGCGCAGGATTGGGCGCCGGGGGAACGGTCTGGCAGGCAGTCTGGTTGGCTTCCGCGTTGAATTTTTCATCCATCATGATACACCTCGTATTGTAAGGGAGACAGAACTCTCCCTGTTGGGAATGCCGGAACGGTTACAGCGGCTGTTCGGGATCGTCGTGATGCTCCCCGGGATAGGGCGGCATGGCGTTGGCGTCGTTCCGGGAAGGCGCCGTGCGGCCCAGCAGCCGGATGCCGAAGTAGATCAGCAGGCCGGCCACGATGATGGTAGGCAGCTGGCCGATGAAATTGTAGTACAGGTAGGCCAGGCCCATGCTGTCCAACAGGTCATACAGCATGGGGGCGATCCAGTTGTCGAAGAGCACCCACACACCGCAGGCCACCAGCACCCAGCCGATGATCCGGTTGCCCCGGGGGGTGAATGCCTTGAACCGGCCCAGGTCGATGCGGTCCCCCCAGATGAAATCATCCGGTTTGGGACTGCCGGACACCAGATACCGGATCAGGTCGTAGGTGTCAAAGAAGGCATACATCCAGATGATGGGGGCGGCCAGCAGCACCGGCGGGATGATGACCCCGATGCCGGAAGCCAGGCAGAACAGGGTGATGAGGGACAGGCCGCGGCGCATATAGCCGTAGTACATCTGCCCGGCACCCGGGATGCAGGCAAAGATAAAGGTCAGAAAAGCGTTCTTTTTCATGTTCTTCACTCTCCAGTGGCGGCCACTTGGCCGTGATTTTGCCGGTTATTGTCGGAAAGCTGCGCCCAGCCGCTGAGGGCGGTGTCCTGAATGCTGCCCAGCACATTCTGCAGCCCTTCGCTGGCACCGTTGATGGCGTCGCCCAGCATGTGACTGATGCTGGCTTTCGGCCGGGCCTGCTCCATCTCTTCAGGCGCGGTGGCCGGGGCGGCGCCGAACAGGCCGAACCGCCACAGGGCCAGAGCCAGCACGATGGCGGCCGCCACCGACACATACCGGTTGGTCATCACCCGGAAGGTACGCATCCGCATGAGGGCCTGCACCTGGGGGATCAGGTCCCGCATGGGGGCCGAAAGCTGGATGCTTTCCAGCAGAGCGGTATACCGGGCCAGGCACCGGTCACAGAAGGTCAGGTGTTCGGCGGCCTCCAGCCGGCCCAGATCGTCCAGGCGATCCTCCCGCAAAGCTTCCAGACCACTCTGGGTCAGGCAGCCGGCGGTATCAAACAGGTTGTTGTTGTCAAAATAAGGGGCCATGCTCTCGGTCATGTTACTCCTGCCTCCTTTCGGTGATCTGCTTGCGCAGGATGGCTTTTGCCCGGAACAGCTGGTTCTGTACCGTGGCGGGGGGCCGCCCCAACAGCCGGGCGATATCCGCCACTGGCCGTTCTTCCAGAAAATACAGGGTGGCAACCCTGCCGTAGGGTTCCCGCAGGGTGCGGACCATCTCATCCAGTTCCTCGGCGTTGCTCTTTTGCAAAAACAGGTCCTGGGGGTCCGGGTCGGCGGCGGCCAGGGCACTGCCCGCCGGGGGCGTGCCCCTGGGTTCGGGCAGGCTTTCGTGGTCCTGGGCCTCCACCTTGCGCGCCCAGGCACTTTTCAGGTGGTCCTTGCATTTGTTGGCCGCCACACGCACCAGCCATTGTTTATAGTAAGCCGGGTCACACCGGTCGATGCTGGTGTAGGCGGAGAGGAAGGTGTCCTGGGTGAGGTCTTCGGCGGTGTGAGGGTCGCGGACAAACTGCAGGCAGACGGTGTAGACCAGTTTCTGATACTGCCGCATCAGCCCGGAAAAATCCTGGTTGTTCATGATGCCGTGCCCCTCACCTCCTTGCTCGAAACGTTTCTATTCTATACTACGAAAAAGACCCGCGGCATTTTGCAGCGGGTCCTGAAAAAAGTGATTTTTTTACAGATCGATCTCCAGGCGGACCGGGCAATGGTCACTGCCCATCACGTCGGGCAGGATGTCGGCCACCTTGATCTTGTCCGCAATGCGGTTGGAGACCAGGAAATAGTCGATCCGCCATCCCGCGTTCCGTTCCCGGGCGCGGAAGCGCATGCTCCACCAGCTGTAGGCCCCGGTCACATCGGGGTGCAGATAGCGGAAACTGTCGGTAAAGCCGGCGGCCAGCAGCTCGGTCATCTTGCCCCGCTCCTGGTCGGAGAAGCCCGCCGCCCCCCGGTTGGGACCGGGATTCTTCAGGTCGATCTCCTGGTGGGCCACGTTCAGGTCCCCGCAGACGATCACCGGCTTTTTGGCGTCCAGGTCCAGCAGGTAAGCGCGCAGGTCGTCCTCCCACTCCATGCGGTAGTCGATGCGGGCCAGCTCGTTCTGGGCGTTGGGCACATACAGGTTGACCAGATAAAAGTTCTCAAACTCCAGGGTGATGGCCCGGCCCTCATGGCTGTGGGCCTCCACCCCGATGCCGTTCCAGGCGTTGAGGGGCTGCAGCCGGGTATAGATCAGGGTACCGGAGTAGCCCTTCTTCTCGGCGCTGTTGATGTATTCGGTGTAGCCTTCGGACTCAAAGTCGGCCTGGCCGGGCTGCATCTTGGTCTCCTGCAGGCAGACGGCGTCGGCGTCAAAGGCGGCAAAGGAATCCGCAAAGCCTTTTTTCAGGCAGGCCCGCAGGCCGTTGACATTCCAGCTGATGAATCTCTTCATAGTTGTGTCCTTTCAAAGTGGTTGTAGGCGGTTCAGGCAGTCTTGACCGGGGTGCACCGCTTTTTCCAGGCACCGGAGACAAACCGGGCCACAAAGCAGGTCACACGGCAGACCCAGTCCACCACCATGGCGATCCAGACGCCCACGGCGCCCATGCCCATCTGCACACACAGCACATAGGAGAAGCCCAGGCGCCAGATCATCATGGACAGGATGGAAGTGATCATGGTGAACTTCACGTCGTTGGCGGCGCGCAGGGCGTTGGGCAGAACAAAGCCCGCCGGCCACAGCAAGATACCGCTGCCCGCATGGATCATGACCAGCAGCCAGGCCAGTTGCCAGGTTTCGGCGGAAAGGGTGTACAGGTTGAGCAGCTGGGGCAGGAAGATCAGCACCAGGGCGTTGGTGGCACCCTGGGCGAGGTAGTCCCACAGCATGAGTTTTCTGGTAAAGTAACCGGCCTGGTTCAGGTCCCCGGCGCCCACGCACCGGCCCACCACCGTGATCATGGCCAGGCCCATGGCCTGCCCCACAATGCAGCCGATGCTGTCCAGGTTGTTGGCCACGGCGTTGGCCGAAATATGCACCGTGCCGAAGATGCTGATCATGCTGACCACCAGCACCCGGCCCAGCTGGAAAAGGCTGTTTTCCATGGCCGAAGGGATGCCGATGTACAGGATGTTGCGGGCCATGGCAGGCTGCAGGTGGCGCACGCCCTCCCAGGTGACCCGGGCAGGGTTGTCGTGGTGGGCGGCGGCCAGATACAGGATGATCACCGCACCCAGGGCACGGGAGACCAGGGTGGGCACCGCCACGCCCGCCGTGCCCATCTTGAGCACATAGACGCACAGGGCGTTGCCCGCAATGTTGATCAGGTTCATGAAGACGCTGACCTTCATGGAGACGGCGCTGTTGCCGGTGGAGCGGAAGATGGCCGCGCCGGCGTTGTACAAAGCCAGGAAGGGATAGGACAGGCCGGTGATGGTGAAATAGATGAGGGCTTCGTGCATGACGCTGTCGTCGATGCTGCCGAAGAACAGCCGCAGCATGGGCGCCCGGAGCAGCAGGCAGAAGGCCGCCACCGCCACGCCCAGCAGTGCGCTGAGGGTGACCAGCTGTCCGGCGCTGCGGGAGGCTTCCTCCGGTTTGCGGGCGCCCAGGAACTGGCTGGTGACCACGGCGCCGCCGGTGGCCAGGGCCGCAAAGATGTTGATGATCAGGTTGTTGATCATATCCACCAGGGAGACACCGGAAATGGCGGCTTCGCCCACGCTGGAGACCATGACCGTATCCGACATGCCCACCAGGATGGCCAGAGCCTGCTCAATGACCAGGGGCCACAGCAGCCGCAGCAGCTGCCGGTTGGTAAACAATCGTTCTTTTTCCATGAAACATCCTCTTTTCCTCAATACCGTCCCATCAGTATACCAC
>CAUEKL010000172.1 GCA_959018215.1 uncultured Gemmiger sp. | reverse complement strand
ATTCTGCGCCGGTACGCTTGAACACCACACCGATGGTCTTGACCAGAATACGCATATCCAGGCCCAGGGACCAGTTGTCGATGTAGGTCACATCCAGTTTTACGACTTCCTCAAAATTTCGGATATCACTGCGGCCGCTGACCTGCCAGAGTCCGGTCAGGCCCGGTTTCATGGAAAGGCGGCGCTTGTGGTGGGAATCGTATTGTTCGTACTCATCCAGCGTGGGCGGCCGGGTGCCCACCAGGCTCATGTCCCCTTTGAGGATGTTCCAGAACTGGGGCAGTTCGTCGATGGAGGTACGGCGGATAAACTTGCCTACCCTGGTAATGCGGGGGTCGTCATCCATCTTGAACATCAGCCCCTGCATCTTGTTCTGTTTCATCAGTTCCTGCTTGCGCTTTTCTGCGTCCGCATACATGCTGCGCAGCTTGTAGATATAGAACACCCGGCCGTTGAGCCCCACCCGTTTCTGACGGAAAAAGAGAGGGCCGGGGCTTTCCAGCTTGAGGGGGATGGCAGTGACCGCAATGATGGGCACCGAGATGAGCAGCCCCACCAGCGCCCCCACAATATCCATCAACCGCTTGAGGATCATGGCACCGAAATCATGCTGCGTTGCCGTGATGGTGACAAAGGGTACGCCGCCTGCCGTTTCCACGGTGGTCTGCAGCTGGGGAAACCAGTTTTCCCCTTCCCTGGCTGCGGCGGTGTAGGGTTCCAGCACTGTCACATTCAGGTGCACGCACAGACCCATGCTCTCCATCTCGTTGAGAAGGGGCCGCAGGGAATCCCCGCTCTGGTAGGGCACATTGACATATATCTCATCCAGCGGTTCGTGCCGAATCCATTCCAGAGCTCCCTCATACACCGCCGCCACCGGCACGCCGTCCACCCGGCCGCCGGGTTCCCCGGCGTCCAGCAGAACCACACCCTGCAGCTTTTTGGCCCAGTCATGTTTGAGGTCATGGATCAGGGAAGGGGCCCTGTCGGTGGTGGTGATGATGCCCACCAGCGTGGCCAGCGAGCCCTTGTAAAAATACTTGTTCAGATAGGTTTTCAGCGCCGTGTGGGACAAATACAGACAAACCGCATTGGCTGCCAGAATGCCCACATACAGGTAGCGGGATTCCAGCAATGCGGCCTTGGTCAGCAACAGGCAGACCGCCAGGACCGCCCCCAGCAGAACGGTGTTGCGCAGACAGTGGAGCAGTTCCGATTTCCAGCCCCGGCGGGTGAGCCGGGCGGAACCGTTGAATCCCGCAAACACCACCACAAAGGCCAGAAGCAGAATCAGAATGAACTGTCCCCAGTCCTGGCGGGTATACTCCAGCAGCACGCCCAGGCCCTTGTCGGTGACCAGCCAGGCCGCCACCACACTGACCAGCAGGCTGGCAGCATCCGCCAGAAGGTTCAGCAGATATTGAATTTTATCTTTTTTCGCCACAGGAGTTCCCCCTGGTCGTTTTTATTTTTTCTGCCGTGCGGCCCAGGCCAGAAAGCGCAGGTTGGTGGAGAAATAGCGTCCGAACAGCCGCCCGGGGTCCTGCATAAGGCGGTAGAACCATTCCAGGTTGTGCCGCTGCATCCAGTCGGGTGCCCGTTGGATATTGCCCGCTTCATAGTCAAAGGCAGCCCCTACCCCCAGCATCAGGGCATGGACACGGCCCTTGTGGGCTGCCATCCAGCGCTCCTGCTTGGGAGCCCCCAGCCCCACCCAGACAAAGTCCGGGGCGGCGGCGTTGATGCGGGCCACATCGGCCTCGTCCTCCTCGGGGGTCAGGGCACGGAAGGGCGGGCTGTACATTCCCGCCACCTTTGCGCCCGGATACCGCTCGGCCAGCACAGCCTTGAGTTTTTCCAGCGTTTCGGGGGTGGAACCGTAAAAGTAATGGGTCCAGCCATGCTTGGCGCTTTCAGCCAGTACCTTGCGCATGAGGTCCGGCCCGGTGACCCGCCGGGCCTGCGGGTACCCGTGGGACCGGCTGTACTTGGACAAGGGGCCCCCGTCCGGCAGGACCATCACCGCCCCGTTCTGCACCCGGAGATAGTCTGGGTCGCCGTGGGCGGTGACGGTGGTGTGAACATTGGACACACAGATATACTCCCCCCGCCAGCGGTCCAGATTGTCCCGCAGCAGGCCAAGAGTGGCATCCATATCGGTGACAGCCACATGCACCCCCATGATGTCACAGGTGGGGAACTGTTGTTCCGGCATCGGGCCGTCCTCCTTCCCTGTTCCGGCACTGACCGGAACAAACTGTTTGCAAAATGCGCCCCGCGCCGCAGAATACAGGCACAGGCATATGTTCTAAGCATACCACAAAACCCCTGCCGGTGCAACGGCAGGGGTTTTGCGAAAAGAGAAAAGGACATCGGGGCAAAATGCCCCACTCATGGGCTGTTTACAGGCTGGAATAGCCGTAGCTGTTGACCAGGGCGTCGATCTTGATGCCCTGCTTGCACCAGGGGCAGTTGCGGGAGTCGTAACTTTCGTAGTCGCCCAGGGTGGAAGGATCAAAAATACTGGTGACGGGATAGCCCGAGCACTCGGTGACAGTGGCAAAAATAGAAGTAATGCCGGCCACCATGCCGCCGTAATAGTCCACCGCTTCCACAGCCGCCTGGGCGGTGTAGCCGGTGGTGACCGAAGCCGCCAGGATCAGCACATGCTTGTTGGTGATCATGGGGGCGGTGTTCTCCCGGAACAGCAGCTGGCTGCCGCTGGTATGTTCGGGGCTGACCACATAGATGGTCTGGTGGGCGTTCATGTTCACATAGCCGCCCCGGGTCAGTTCGGAGGCCAGGCAGGCGCCGATGACCTCGGTGCCGTCCAGGCACAGCACGGTGTCCACGATGGTGGTGGCGGTGTAATGGCGCACCAGCTCCTGGGCGACCGCACGGGCTTCGGACAGGCGGGTCTTCTGCATGGTAACGTCGATATAATAATTGATATGGCTGTGGCTGGTGGCAAAATGACCTTTTGCCACGCGCAGCAGAAGATCCTTCTTTTTGGTGGGCAGCTTGACCAGGCTGATGGCCATGGGAATCACTCCTTTTTCCACTTTTTGTATGCGCTGCAACACGCGGGAGTTATTACTTTTATTGTAGATTCTTTTCGTCCCGTTCGCAAGCGGCGTCCGCCGGAAATACCCGCCAAGATTTCACTTTTGTTTTTGTGGGTTTTGCCAGCCCCGCTTGTCCTTGCTTTACACCCCGCCGGGGTGATGCTATAATATTCAGATACCAAAACAAGGACGGAGGAAAACAGGCATGGGATATCGGCTGGCGGCACATAACGGGGATACGGTGGCGGTGCCCCGTCTGGTGTGGCAGCATCTGCCCCGGGCGGACGGGGACACGGTTCGTGTGGCGCTGTACCTCATCGGAGGCGGCGCCCCGGACCCCCGCACCATCGCCCATGACCTGGGCCTCAAGAGCATTGAATCCGCCAAGCGGGCCCTGCAGTACTGGGCCGGTGCCGGATTGCTGGAAAGCGACCGGGGCGGCCTGCCTCAGCCGGAAGCTCCCAAACCGCCCCACATCGACCTGACCACCCTGAACGACCCGTATGTGGCGGTGCTGTGCCAGGAGGCCCAGGCCGCTCTGGGCCGGGCGCTGAGCCGCAGCGAGATGCAGCGGCTGGTGGGGCTGTACCTGCAGGACGGCTGGCTGCCCGATGTGATCCTGACCTGCTGTGCCGAAGTGGCCCGGCAGGGCCGGTGCACGGTGGCGGCGGTGAGCCGGGAGCTGACCCGCTGGCGGGAAGCCGGTGTGGAGACCGGGGCCGACGCCGAGCGGTTTCTCAAGCAGGAAGCGGTGCGGGCCGCCCGCTGGAGCGAGGTGGCCCTGCAGTTCGGCACCGAGGCCGCCCGCCTGACCCGGTGGGAGCGCAACGCCATTACCCGCTGGTATGAAGAGTGGGGCTTTGGGGCGGAGATGATTGCCGAGGCCATTCTGCACGCCGAAGCCCACCGCACCGTGCGGTATGTGGACGGCATCCTGCGGTCCTGGCGCGCCCAGGGCCTGACCACCCTGCAGGCGGTCCGGGGCAAGGGTCAGCTTTCCGGCGCCAACATTCTAGCCACCACCCAGCAGCCTGCCGCCCCGGCTGCTGGCAAGAAAGATCTGTTCCACGCCAACTGGAACGCCGTGTTTGAGGACGAAACGGAGGACTAAGCCATGCGCACCAAGGACGAACTGTTCCGGGAGGCCCAGCGCCACATTGCGGGACGCCGCCAGCAGGCGGTGACCCGTGCCGAGCGCATGCGGGCCGCCGCCTTTGCGGCCCACCCGGAACTGGCCGCCGCCGAGGAGGCCCGGGTCCAGGCGGGTCTGGCCCTGACCCTGACCGCCGCCCGGGGCGGCAACACCGCAGCCGCCGCCCAGAAGCTGGAGGCCGCAGGGCAGGCTCTGGAAGGAGCTCTGCGCAAGGCAGGCTATGCCCCCGCCGACCTGGAGCCGAGGTTTACCTGTTCCCTGTGCCACGACACCGGGCTGTACAAGGGTTCTCCCTGTCAGTGTGTGGCCCAGGTGGCCCGCACCCTGCGCCGGGAGGAGATCAACGACGCCAGCCCCCTGGCCCTGTGTGCTTTCGACACCTTTGACGTGAACCGCTACCCCGCCGAAGTGGAGCCCGAGCTGGGCGGCCCGCCCCGGGAGTACATGGCCAAGGTGCTGCAATACTGCCGCCGCTGGGCGGAGAACTTCGGCCCCCAGAGCCAGAACCTGCTGTTCATGGGCGGAGCCGGGCTGGGCAAGACACATCTGGCTCTGGCTGTGGCCGACGCCGTGCTGGAGCGGGGCTTTGATGTGCTGTACACCAGCAGCGCCGCCCTGGCCGCCCAGCTGAGCCGGGAGCACTTTGACCGGGACAGCGAGGACAGCTGGCTGGAAGCCTGCAAGGAGGCCGACCTGCTGATTCTGGATGACCTGGGCACCGAGCACATCACCGCCCTGACCATCAGCGTTCTGTATGAGCTGGTGAATACCCGGATGCTCTGCCACCGCCCCACCGTATACACCACCAACATCACCGACCAGGGCATTTTTGAAGCCCGGTACACCGAGAAGGTTTCCAGCCGGATGCTGGGCAACTGCCGGATGTTCAAGTTCTTCGGTGTGGACCAGCGGCTGAACCGGGCGCGATAAAACCACACAAAAGATCCCCGTTGTCCTTTTGAACTGCACCCCATTTGTTAGACAGTATGGTATACTGAATAACAAGTGGGGTGC
>CAUEKL010000171.1 GCA_959018215.1 uncultured Gemmiger sp. | reverse complement strand
GTACCAGGACCGGGCTTTCCCACAAGGTGCGGGTGCGCATCTGCATGAGCAGGCACAGACAGCCTTCCGCCGTAGGCACTGCATTCAGGCTGGCCAGTTCGCTGCGGGTATAGTAATCCACCGGTACCCCGCCGGTGCGCTGGATGGTACTGCGGGCCCCGGGTGCCATGAGCCCCGCAAAAACCGGCGTGCCCGGCCTGAGCCGGTGCAGCAGATCCAGCTGCCCCGGCGTGACGGTGCGTAGCGGCATGGGCAGCAAAAGGAAATCGGCATGTTCGGGCGCCCCCGGCACACAGCCCGCTTCCCGCAGGGCCCGGCCGGCCGCCTGCTGGCGGGCATCCCCGTCTGCCATACAAAATGTAAAGGACATATTCCCACCCCCGTATTCTGAGCCATCTTATGCCCGGAATCTCCGCAGGGTGACGAAAAGGAAAAAGCCCGGTTTGTATCCCGGGCTGCGGGAGGTTTTCCCTCCGAAAGAAACGCAAAATAAAAAAGCCCCTGCCGAAGCAGAGGCTCAGAAATTGCAGAAAATCAATAATGGCTCAGAGCGTCGCACTCTCCACGCCATATTGAGAGGGGTTCCACAGGTACAGTGCCGACCCGGACTTCCCCGATCGTAGCGTTGGCGGTCTGGGCAAGAACATCACCGCGCTTGACGGTGGCGCCCACCTTGACCGAAACACTGCGCAGGCAGTAGAAGATGCTCCGGACGCCGGCGCCGTGGTCGATGACCACCGTATAGCCGGCAGTGCCGCCCAGGTCCTCGGCCAGGACAATCTTGCCTGCCGCCGGGGCCAGCAGATCACTGCCCCGGGAGGTAGCGACCACCACGTTGTTGCAGATCCGGCCGGTGCCGGTGCCCGCCACACGTTCGCTGCGGGTGCGGCCCACATACTCGGTGGTGCCGTAGGCCAAAGACACGGTGGCCTTATCGGTAAAAGGCAGGTTGAAACCGGTCTCGGTCCAGGCAGGCTGTTCCTCGCCGGTGGCCTGGAGAACCGCCAGCACCTTGGCCGGAGTATCACTCTGGGCAATATAGGGACTGGTCAGCTTGCTCTTGCTGGAATAATCCTTGTACACATTGGCCCGGGCTTTGACGGTCAGGCTGAGTTCCTGTTCATAGCCCGCGTAGCTGACGGTAATGGTGTAGTCACCGGGTTCCTGGTTCACCGCAATGGGCAGATAACTGACCCAATCGTTTTCGCCCTGATGGAAGGCGGTGGAGGACAGCTGGCTGCTGAGAGTGGGGGCCACCTGATCCGATACGCCGCCGCTGACCCGCACGGCCACCACACTGCCCTGAGAGGCGGATACGGTGTTCAGCCGGATGGAAGGCCGCAGACTGACCGTAAAGGTAAACAGGTAGGTCTGTTTGCCGGACACTTCCGCTGTGTGGCTGATCCGCTTTTCATTGCGGAAGATGACCAGCTTGGCGGTATAGGTGTCGTTTTTGGTGAAGGTGTAGTTGCCGAACTCCTCGGCCGTTCCCTCAAAGACTTCTTCCCCGCTGCTGTCTTCCACCGTCAGGGTGGTGTCACAGTCGGTGTGGCGAACGCTCAGGTCCACCTGGGCCGTCTGGATGGGTTCGGTGATCTCAATGGGGTCTTTGGAGATGGTGTCGGCGTAGGTGCGCTTGAACACATTGGCTACCACCGGCACATGCCAGCTGTAGGAGGTAACCTGCAGATCTTCCCCGTTGAAGGTGGCGGACACCTTGGGGATGGAATCCGGGGTAGCGCCCTTATACAGCCAGGCGATGCCGGCACCGGCCACTACGGCCACAAAGGCCACCACAAAAACCAGCCACTTCAGCAGGCTCCACATGCTGTCGCCCACCTGGCGGTGCAGACGCCGCAGACGGGCCGGCAGGGACGGGTCGGCGGACTCTTCCCCTGCGTCCCCATCCTCGGCGCCGTTGGGTTCCTCGGGTTGCGGCGTTTCCGGTTCCGGGACAGATTCCTCTTCTTCGATCTTCTCCACAATCTTTTCAATGGAGAGCTGCACCGTGCGGGTCATCTGGGCTGCCCGGCGCTGTTGTTCCGGGCTTTCCTGCTCCTCCCCGTCCTCTTCGGCGGCAGAGGCTTCCTCCCCGTTCTCATCGGAGGCTTCCGGTGTCTGGGCGGATTCGGCGGTCTCCTCAGCCGAAACAGCAGGTTCAGCCGGTTCCGGCTCTTGGGGAGCTTCCGGCCTTTCCGGTTCTTCCGGAGTCTGAGGGTCCGACGGCGTTTGGGGCGCCTCCGGTTTTTCCTCCGGCGATTCCGGCGCCTGGGGTGCTTGCGGCGAGTTTGCTTCTTCCGGCCGGTCTGCCGGAGAATCAGTGGGTTCGGTGGCCGGGGTGGATTGCTCCGCCGGGGTCTTCGTCTCAGCAGCCGGGGTCTCCACCGGCGGTTCCGCCGGCTTTTCTTCTGCAGACGCAGCCGGGGAAGCTTCCACCTCGGCAGAAGTCTCCGGTGTCAGTTTTTCCCGGTCCTGTCCGGACTGCGCGGAAGCTGCACGCGAGGCGCTGCCCTTTTTGCGGCGGCGCCGGCGCCTGTTATGCCCGGCCGAAGAGCTGGTCTTTTGCTCCGCGGCCGGTGATTTTTCTTTGTCGAAAGTCTTTTCCTCCATAACTAACCCGTCCCATACTCTATATGCAACAACCAAACGGCAGCCCTGCCAGGGGCATGCTCACTTGTTTTCCTGATATTGTAAGCCGCTGGAGCCTTTGATGGCCGCGGCGGGATCCACGGATTTATTGCCGATGCGCAGTTCGTAGATCAGATCATGCACGTCGGTGGTGGTACCCACGGTATCCCCGCGGGCAACAGTCTGGCCCTGCTGCACGCTGACGGTGCCCAGGCCGAAGAGGTAGCTCTTGACGCCGCAGCCATGGTCAATGACCACGGTGCCGCCGGTGAGAGCCAGTTCCCCCGCATAGGCAATGGTACCGTTCTGAGGAGCACTGACATCGCTGCCGGGTTCGGCTGCGGCATAGGTCAGGCCGGTGGAACGGCCGGTCACTTCCCCGTCGGTCATCAGGCGGTCGCCGTACTGGGCG
Organism: uncultured Gemmiger sp.; assembly: GCA_959018215.1. Classification (GTDB taxonomy): domain Bacteria; phylum Bacillota; class Clostridia; order Oscillospirales; family Ruminococcaceae; genus Gemmiger. The sequence continues at coordinate 2,197 of CAUEKL010000171.1, read as the reverse complement.
GTGGGCAGACTGGTGCAGGGCGCGGCAAAGGCTCCCTGCCACAGCTTGTCGCTGCTGCCCTGGGTGTACAGCGGCCAGATAGCATTGCGGTACTGGTCGGAGGCGCCGGGGGCGGTGACCTCCTCCTCCGCTTCCACCTTCACGGTGGAGACCTTGTTTTCGGTGACCGACAGAGCCAGGTTCTGCACCAGTTCCCCGCAGGTGAGGGTCAGCTGGTGTTCGCCGCCGGAGGTATTGTATGTGATGGGAATGTATCCCATGAATCCGTCCGAAGTCTTACGGAACCAGACGGTCCCCAGGTCGCTTTCCAGCGTGGGCGTGCTGCCGTCCAGAATGCCGGTGACCGACACTGCCACCACCGTGCCCTGAGGCGCACTGGTGGTGCTGAGGGTGGCCTTGGGCTGGATGTTCACCGTGTAGTTGACCCGGTAGGCATACCAACCGGTGGAAACGCCGTTCACATCCGGCTGTGGGTCCCGGTAGAGGGTCAGGTCCAGCTGGTACTGGCCGTTCCGGGTGTAGACATAGTCCATGTAGGCAGAGGCATCCCCCTGGGCGACCACCGACCCGTCCGGGCCGGTGAGGGTGAGTTCCGAACGGTTGACCCAGTCGGGCAGGGTCAGCACGGGGGTGGTGTCCCCCATATCTCCCAGTTTCTGCACCGTCAGGTTGGTCAGGCTGGAAAAATTGCGCTCCACCACATCTCCCAGTACCGGTACCGTCCACGCATACCCGTTGGGTTCCAGGGCGGTTTCACCGAGGGTGGGATGGGTCTGGGGAAGCTTGTTTTCCCCCGTCATGGCATACAGCGCCGCAGCCGCCCCGCCCAGAAGCAGAGCGACCATCAGCACCACCATCAGAAGCCAGAGCAGCAATTTTTTCATACCGGTTCCTTCCTGTTGCAGCCGGATGCCGAAAGCAAAAGCCGGGTACGGCCCGGGGCGCACAAGGGCGCACACCGGCCATACCTGGCCGTTTTTGCACAGGTCTTATGCGGCGATTGAATCAGTCGGCGTTGGTCTCGTCACCGGCCTGCTCCTCTTCGGGCTTGGCCGGTTCGGTCTCGATGGGCTCGTAGATGGTGTCCTCATCCTCGTCGTCGTCATACTCGTTGTCGCTGTACAGCAGGCGCTCGTACTCATCCAGTTCTTTTTCCCGGCGGCGCAGATACAGCGCCACAGCGGTCAAAACGCCGGCCGCAGCCGCGATGAAAGCCAAAGCAACGCCAAACGTGGATTTTTTCATCATAATACATTCCTCCGAACCGGCGGACCGCCGAAGCGGACCGCATTGTGTGGGTACGCCGTGCCCTTCGGGCGGGCATACCGGGGTCAGCTGCTTTTATTATAACCGACGCCGGGTGAGAATACAACAACACAAACGTAAAATTTTACCAACCGGTATCGCGAAAATCCTGTGAAACTTTATTGATTTCCGGCGCCGGGCACATAGGCTGCAAAAGCACTTGGCACGGTGAAATTTCCCGTTGCATCGTCTGCTCGGCCCCAGGCAAGGCCTTCAGGCAGAGGGCAGGCCGGGGCCATTCCGCTCCAGCCGTTCATCTCCCAGATACGGTGGGTGAACACGTGGCGGGCCGGGGGCATTGCCCCACCCCAGGTGACCGGCACCCCCAGGGCGTTCAGCTTTTGGTCCAGCTGTTCCCGGGTCAGGCTTTCGCCCTCAAAGCACAAAGGCTGCCACAGGTTGGCCAGCAATCCCCGTGCCGGGCGGCGCTGCAAAAGGAACCCCGCCTCGCTCTGGATGAGGGCCACGGTGACCGGGACCTTTTTCTTTTCCTTCTTGGGCGGTTTGACCGGCAGGGATGCCGCCCGCCCCGAAGCGTACCCGCTGCACAGGTCTTTCAGCGGGCAGACATCGCATTGCGGCGTGCCGGGCACGCAGACCAGGGCCCCCAGCTCCATGAGAGCCTCATTGTACGGACCGGGGGTAGCCTTGGGCATCTCCTCCATCACCCGCTGGGTAAACAGCTGTTTGGTGGCCGGGCGGGTGATGTCGGCGTCATCGTCATACAGGCGGGCAAAGACCCGCAGCACGTTGCCGTCCACCGCCGGAGCCGGAATACCGAAGGCGATGCTGGCGACGGCGCCGGCGGTGTAATCCCCGATACCGGGCAGGGCCCGCAGGGCCTCCCAGTCGGCAGGCAGTTCCCCGCCGTAGAGGTCGCACACCTGTTGGG
>CAUEKL010000170.1 GCA_959018215.1 uncultured Gemmiger sp. | reverse complement strand
CTTCTACTTCGATGACATCTTCTTTAGACAAGCTGATTGCCTCCTTGAAGGGTTCATTCAGCGGGATGCGCCGCGTCATAGGCGGCGATCGCTTCACTGAGCAGTTGATCGCTTTTCAGAAGCTCGTTTGCCAGAACGGTGGCGGTAGGTGCCACATGCCGGGCTTTTTTGCGCTTGGGTGCGGTCAGGGACCGCTTGCTCCCGTTGGCCAGCCACAGCATGCAGCCCTCGGCAGCCACCACGGCGAAGGTACGGGTCTTATCGCGGCCCGCTTTGGAGCGCACCAAACGGCCTTTTACAAAGTCCATTCGGGTTCCTCCCAGCCGTGGGTCAGGATCTCGGGCCCGTCCTTGGTGATGAGGACCGTGTGCTCAAAATGAGCCGCCAGCCCGCCGTCACAAGTCTTGACCGTCCATCCGTCCTTCAACGTCTTTACCGCGTACTTGTACTGGTTCACCATCGGCTCGATGGCGATGCACATTCCGGGGACCAGGCGAGGTCCGCGGCCCGGGGTGCCGTAGTTCGGAACTTCGGGATCTTCGTGCAGTTCCTTGCCGACGCCATGGCCGACAAAGCTGCGCACAACCGAGAAACCATTCTCTTCCACATAGCTCTGCACCGCGTGGCCCACATCGCCGATCCGCGCGCCGGCCTGGGCCGCAGCAATGCCGCGGTGCAGGCTTTCGCGGGTGACATCCAGCAGACGCTGCGCTTCCTTGTCCACCTTGCCGCAGGCAAAGGTGCAGGCGTTGTCGCCGTTGAAACCGTCGATCTTGCAGCCGGTGTCGATGGAGACGATATCACCGGGGCGGATCTTCTGGTCGCGGCTGGGGATGCCGTGGATCACGGTGTCGTTGACGCTGATGCAGGCGGTGGCCGGAAATCCGTACAGATGCAGGAAATTCGGTCTTGCGCCGTGGCGCACGATAAAGTCGTAGATAATCTTGTCGATCTCCGCCGTGGAAATCCCCGGCTCGATCGCTTCGCCGCCCGCCTTGAGCGCCGCCGCGCTGATGGCGCAGGCGCGGCGCATTTTCTCGATCTCGGCAGCGTTTTTGATTTGGATCATGGGTGCGTTATGCCTCCAACTCTTTGAGGATCAGCGCAGTGGTGCCTTCGATGGAACCCTGATCCGGGATCTCCACCAGTTTGCCGCGTTCGCGGTAGAAGGCCACAAGAGGCTCGGTCTGTTCGTGATACGCTTTCAGACGGTCCAGCACGGTGGCGGGCTCGTCATCCTTGCGGATGACCAGTTCCCCGCCGCACCGATCGCAAACGCCCGGCTTGGCGCTGGGCTTATTCTTGATATGGTAGCTGGCGCCGCACTTTGCGCAGACGCGGCGACCGCTCATACGCTCCATGATAGCTTCGTCAGCAACGGTCAGGTTCAGTACCTTGTCGATCTCCACGCCCATGGCTTCCAGAGCTTCGCCCTGCGCGATGGTGCGCGGCATACCGTCCAGGATGAAACCGCCGGCACAGTCGGGCTGCGCCAGGCGTTCCTTCACGATGCCCACAATGACATCATCCGGGACCAGCGCACCCGCGTCCATAAAACTTTTGGCTTTGAGGCCCATCGGGGTGCCGTCCTTGACGGCGGCACGCAGGATGTTGCCGGTGGAAATGGTGGGGATACCCAGCTTATCGCAGAGGATCTCTGCCTGGGTGCCTTTGCCGGCGCCGGGGGCGCCCAAAAGGATCAGTTTCATATGTCGTTTCCCCTTTCCTGTCGGCTGCCTTTTGGCAGCCATCCGCTGTTATTCCAAAAAGCCTTTGTGATGACGGGCGGTCATATAGCCTTCCAGAGAACGGGCGGTGTCGAGTGCAACACCAACCACGATCAGCAGGCTGGTACCGCCGAGCTGGATGGAGATGTGAGTCAGATCACCCAGCACAATGGGCAGGCCCGCGACGATGGCCAGGAAGATGCCGCCGATCAAAGTGATCTTCTGCAGGGTCTTGGTGATGAAGTCGCTGGTGGGCTTGCCGGGGCGGATGCCCGGGATGGTACCGTTGTTCTTGCGCAGCTGATTGCTGATGTCGATGGGGTTGTACTGGATCGCAACATAGAAGTAGTTGAAACCGATGATCAGCAGCACATAGGCCACCAGGTACACGGGGCTGGTGTAGTTGAACACCTGGAAGAAGATGTTGTCGGTCCAGCCCAGGAAGCTGCCGATCATGTTGGGCAGGCTGCACAGCGTCATGGCGAAGATGACGGGCATAACGCCGGACATATTCACCTTGATGGGGATGTAGCTTGCCTGGCCGCCGTACATCTTACGGCCAACCACACGCTTGGCATACTGTACCGGGATGCGGCGCTCCGCGTTGGTCAGGATGACCACGAAGATGACCGCGACGATGGCCAGCACCAGAATGGCCGGCAGCAGGAAGTAATACCCACTGGAGGTCTGGGCTGCGGTGAGAACGCCCTGGACCATGGTCAGCACACGGGACCAGTTGGCCACGATGCCGGCGAAGATCAGCAGGGACACACCATTGCCGATGCCCTTGGAGTCAATCTGGTTGCCCATCCAGGTAACCAGCTGGCTGCCGGCGGTGAAGCACAGCACGATGACGATGGCGGTGAACACACCGGCAAAGCCATCGGTGTACTCCAGCGCAGAGCTGCGGCGCAGGATGAAGTAGTAGGCGATGGACAGCATCAGAGCGATGCCGGCGCCCACATAGTTGGTGATTCGGGTCAGCTTGCGCCGCCCCTCCTCCCCTTCCTTGGAAAGGTTCTCCAGGTAGGGAATGGCGACAGTCAGCAGCTGCACGATGATGGACGCGTTGATATACGGCTGAACGCCCAACGCGAAGATCGCACACTGGCTGAGCGCGTTACCGGACATCATGTCCAGGTAGGTCAGCATGCTGCCGGTGGTGTCGAACATGTCTTTGAGATTGCCAGCGGTGATATAAGGTACCGGAATCGCACAGCCCAGACGGAAGAGGACCAGGATCAGCAGCGTGTACAGAAGACGCTTGCGCAGATCGTCGATCTTCCAGGCATTGCGGAACGTTTCGAACACCTTAGATCACCTCAGCTTTCCCGCCTGCCTTCTCGATTTTTTCCTTGGCAGAGGCCGTGTAGGCCGCGACCTGGACATTGAGAGCCTTGGTCAGCTCGCCGTTGCCCAGGACCTTGACGCCGTCCAGGGTGCGGGAGATGATGCCCTTTTCCAGCAGGGCGGCGGCGTCAACAGTAGCGCCGGCCTCAAACTTTTCAAGGTCGGAAACCTTGATGGTGACATACTTGGTAGCGAAAATGTTGTTGAAGCCGCGCTTCGGCAGACGGCGCTGCAGCGGCATCTGGCCGCCTTCGAAACCGGCCTTCTTGACACCGGAACGGGCTTTCTGGCCCTTGTGGCCGTAGCCGGCAGTCTTACCATTGCCGGAACCCGCGCCGCGGCCCTTGCGGGTAACGGCCTTGCGGGCGCCCTTGGGCGCGTTCAGTTCATGAAGCTTCATGCTTGCACCTCCATTACAGCTTGGTCACAACGACCAGGTGAGAGATCTTGGCGATCTTACCGGCAGTAGCGGCGTTGTCAGGCTGTTCGACAACGTCACCCGGACGATGCAGGCCCAAAGACTTCGCGACGGAAATCTGCTCTTTGCCGCGGCCGATCAGGCTCTTGGCAAGACGGATGCTCAGTTTTTCCATGATTCAGCGCCCTCCTTAGCCCAGGATCTCGGCGACGGTCTTGCCGCGCTTGGCAGCAACAGACTCGGCGTCGGTCAGACCGCACAGGCCGGCGAAGGTCGCGGCGGTAACGTTGATCGGATTGTTGGAACGCAGGCTCTTGGTACGGATGTCCTTGATGCCGGCGCATTCCAGAACCGCACGGACCGGGCCGCCGGCGATAACGCCGGTACCGGGAGCGGCGGGACGCATCAGCACGCGGCCGGCGCCAAACTCGCCGACGATCTCGTGCGGGATGGTGGTGCCCTTCAGAGCGATCTTGTGCATGTTCTTCTTGGCAGCACCTTCGCCCTTGCGGATGGCCTCGGGAACTTCGCCGGACTTGCCGACGCCGTAGCCGATGTTGCCCTTGCCGTCGCCGACGACGATCAGGGCGGCGAACTTCATAACGCGGCCGCCCTTGACGGTCTTGGAAACGCGGTTGATGGAGACGACCTTGGTGATCATGCCGTCATCTTGTTCTCTGTTTCTCTGCATGGCCATGTTCGATCCCTCCTTACAGTTTCAGACCGGCTTCGCGGGCGCCCTCAGCGAGAGCCTTCACGCGGCCGTGGTAGACGAAACCGCCGCGGTCATAGACCACTTCGGTAATGCCCTTGTCCAGGCATTTCTTAGCGATGGCGGCGCCGACCTTCTTGGCGGCTTCGACGTTGCCGCCGTAGTCCTCAAAGTCCTTGTCCAGGGTGGAAGCAGCTGCCAGAGTCACGCCGGCAACGTCATCGATGACCTGAACGTAGATGTGCTTGGCAGAGCGGAAAACATCCAGACGAGGACGCTCGGCCGTGCCGCTGATCTTGCCGCGGACGCGGCGGTGACGGCGAAGACGAGCTTCGTTCTTATCAGCCTTGTTGACCATAATGTTTCTCCCCTCCTATTATTTGCCTTTACCGGCTTTGCCTTCCTTGCGGATGACATACTCGCCAACGTAGCGAATGCCCTTGCCCTTGTAGGGTTCCGGCGGACGCTTGCCGCGGACTTCGGCAGCGAACTGACCGACTTCCTGCTTGTCGATGCCGACGATGCTGAAGTGCAGAGCGTCCTTGACCTCGATCTGGATGGTGTCGGTCTCTTCGACGTTGACCGGGTGAGAGAAGCCCAGGGTCAGGGTCAGGGTCTTGCCCTGCTTGGCGCAGCGGTAGCCGACGCCCTGGATCTCCATATCCTTGCGGAAGCCTTCGGTCACGCCAACAACCATGTTGTGGATGTTGGTACGGGTCAGGCCGTGCAGGCTGCGGGCCTGTTTTTCGTCATTGGGGCGGGTAACCAAAATTTCATTGCCCTCGACCTTGACGGTCATCATGGGATGATATTTGGAATGCAGGGTACCCTTGGGGCCTTTCACGGTGATGGTGTGTTCGGCCTCGTCGATCTTCACATCAACACCCGCAGGAATGACGATGGGTTTTCTTCCAATTCTCGACATTGTCTTCTAGCCCCTTTCTTACCACACAAAGGCGAGCACTTCACCGCCGACATGGGCAGCACGGGCAGCCTTGTCGGTCATGACGCCTTTGGAAGTGGAGATGATCGCGGTGCCCAGGCCCTTCATGACCTTGGGCATATCCTCGCAGTTGGTGT
>CAUEKL010000169.1 GCA_959018215.1 uncultured Gemmiger sp. | reverse complement strand
GTGTAAGCTCCTTATGTTTAATTATAAAAATTATACATCTCTTGAGCGAACAATACAATTAGCAACGGTTAGAAAGTATTTTATTATGAGGAAATTTTGTTGCCCTTTTATGATTTGGCTTTGTGTATTTTAAAGGCTACATTTGACAAATTAATCAATAAAACAGAAAACAGCACAAACAGCACGGAGTTTTCCGTGCTGTTGAACTAAAACCGATAAGATTGATATTTCGTGGTAAGTTAGGCGTTTTCACATAAATCTTTAATTACACAAATGGTTCCTTATTGAGTGCGTCAAATATCTGAATATACAGCGAGTGAATTAATAAGCGTTGAGTAAGTCAACCATTTAGAAAAAACAATTGGGCATATCTCATGCGAATGGAACATCCTTTGTAAAGGGCGCAAGGAGATTTCTTTTTCCATTCATTTGTGAATCAATAAAACCGAAGTTGCTCCTCCTTGCAGGACTTTACCGCCCGTTCCTTCACCACGTCCTCCGGCAGGATCTGCCCGCAGAGCAGCGGCGAGTTCGAATCGTGGGCTTGCGTATTGCGTGTAACAGTTTTCAGACTGTGCGCAGCATAACAATACTTGCAACCATGACGGCAGGTGTCGTACATACCAATGTCGATGCTGGCCATGCAGCCGCATTCCGGGCGCTGGTTCTTGTCTTTCTCCAATGCAAGACGGCACCCGGCAATCTGTTCTAGCAAGGTGCGGTCAATGCAGTGGCCGTGGGCAACGCCGTATGGTGATAAATCAATTTGTTCTGCGCAGGTTTCCAGCACAAGGTGATGTTTACCCGCAATATCGGCTAACCGCTGTGCCAGTTCCATGATTTCTTTTTCCGTTAGCGGAGCAAAGCCTAAACTTTGCATGTTGGCCTGAGTGTTGCGGTAGAGATCCACAAAGCTGACGATACACTTACGAGTATAGCCCTCCAGCCGTCGGGCCAACTGGCTGAAAAAGGTAATGTGGTAGTCCATTGTGTAGCGGTTGGTGAACAAAATAGGGTCATACCGCCAGATCACCCGTTCGGGGCCGATCCTGCGGGAAAGTTCCTGAAAGGCAGGCAGGATCACATCATTTTTGCTGGGCACACCCGGTTCCACGTCTTTTCCGTATGGGGTCAAGGTGAACTGAAAATAGAACGGGTAGGCCCGCAGTTCCTCCAGCCGAGTCATCAGCGGCAGCGGATTCTTGGTCCAGAAGACGATGGCATCCACCACGTCCGGCGACAAGGAAATGCGGCTGACCTGATGGAAGCTCATGGGGTTGCGGACGCAGACATAGCCATCCCGGATACGGTTGTAAAACCAATCGGGGTAATAGGCGGGAATATCGGTCCGCCTGCTGGCGCTGATGATCAAGGGATTCACCTCCGGGTTGCATTGGACTGATTACCGGGCAGCATTTCCGTCTGTGATGCGGTTCACTTCCCGCACCAAATCATCCATATACAGTTTCTGCTGTCGTTTCAGATAGCCAGGGACAAAGGGGCGCATCCACCAACGCTTGCCGTTGACGGTCTCCACGCAAGTCAACCGGGAACCACTTTCCACAGCCTCGAACCGTCCCTCCCAGGAGCCGGACATGTTCCCGTTTTCCATCGTGAAGGCCCAAAACTGTTTTGGTTCACAGGACGTAACCGCAAAATGGGTGGCATAGCCGCTCTTGGTATGCTCCACAAAGCGGGCTTCGTTCAGAACTTCCACCCGCGCCAGATCACTGCGCCAGTCGGTATGCGACAGGTCGGTCACGATTTGCCACAGCTGTTCTACCGTACAAGGAAACGAGCGTGTTACTTTAGAAACCGCCACACAATCACCCCTTCTTCTTTTTCAGCTTCAGACAGACACCGTGGCCATCGGCAGTCTCTTGCAGCAGATTCGCGGCAGCTGCTGCCCGCTCTTTGCCGGAACATTCCGGCTGATCCTCCAGCTTGGCCACAACGTTTTTCAGATCTTCCAGCGGCAGCAGGTACACCGCCGCACAGTAGAAGGTTTTGCGGCGGCCATCGTTATAGTCGGTCAGCAGTTTGTCCAGGATTGCCCGCTTAGCTCTCAGTTCGTCTATGTAGGCATCCGGCCCCAGTTCCCGGGCGCGTGCCAGATCGGCGGCACGGCGGCTGTGAGGTACAAAGGAATCAGCCGCATCAAACTCGTCATACTGGGCGCAGGGGTAAGTGGGACACTGGCTACAAAAGGCATACCCGCCTTTGTCCAGTGAACACCGAGCAATGGTACAGCTCTGGTTGCCCGGCCCGCCGCCGCAGCCAGGGCAGTAGTCGCCTACCTGCATGGAGCAGAGCAGGCAGTTCAGACCGCAGAGGCTGAACTCGGTATGCTCCCGCACGAAGCCTTTCATACCTGATCCACCTTTCGCACCGGGTGGCGCACCACGGTTTTCAGGCTTTCCGGTTTGCACCGGCGCACATCGCTCAGGTAGATCTCATGGTGGAATCGGTTTTCACCAAAGTCTGCCGTATAGCCCTGTGCTTTGGCGTATTCCGCCATAGCGGCTACCGTGGCAGGCTCGTCATCGTAGGGGCCGATGTGCATACACTGAACGCACAGACCTTCCTCCCAGGTGAAGAACTCCACCGGGGAGCAGTCCAGTTTCTTTTTGCGGGAGGCCTCCTGCACGGCCCAGTCAAACTCTGCCTTGGTGACAAAGTCCGGCAGCCGGATCAGGGAAATCCAGCAAAAGTCCTCTTTGTGGGTGTAGTCCACGCCATGGACACCTTCCTGCCACCACAGGCCCTCCAGCGGAGGCACCACATAGTCGAAATAGCCGTCCATCTTGTGGCTGCCCATCTTGCTCATTTTGATGGTGTAGGCCACCGCATACAAAAGGCCGATGGCCTGTTTGTAGGCACCGTTTTCCTCGTTGGGATTGCCATGCCCGCGCACCGCCAGAAAATTCATGGCAGGCACCGTGACGATACCCGGCGTTTTGGGCGGCAGATAGAATTCCTTGTATTCTTTCTTGTAGTCGAATGCCATACTCATTTCCTCCGCTTTTGGGATGCCGCTTTGCGCAGCGCTTCACAAGTGATGCGGGTCAATTCCACCGCCATGGTTGGGTCGTCCACGTCCTCTACGACAAAGGAGTCCTTTGCCCCTTCATAAGGCGGGGCTTTCGGCAGGTCTGGAAAGGCCATTTCTCCCTGTGGTGTAATTTTGATAAACAACTGGTCATCGCAGATGACGGCGAAGAAGGTGCCGTCGCAGTACAGACCGTATTCCCCGAACATTTTGCGGGCACGTATACTTCCTGCACCTCGCAACTGCTCCACCACATACTCCACGTAATCAGAATGAGATGCCATAGTTACCTCCGTTTCTCGTAGCGCTGGGCAAGCTGACTGACAAGAGACCCCAGCTGTTCCCGCAACTCGGTAGGCTCCAGCAGCTCAGCACTATCTCCAAATGTGAGAATCCAGCTGATTACACTGTCCGCGTCCGGGAAACCCCGACGGAAAAGCAAGGAGCCGTCCGGCTGTACGGCAAAGCTGTTTGCACCGTATTCTTCCACCAGCCGCCAACGGCAGGCCGGGGCAAATCGGACGCACACCTGATATTGCGTGGGATAAATCCGCTCCGGGTTCAGATCCGGCAAAGGGGCTGGGCGTGGTGTAAAGGAATCTCCGGTAGAAAGGTTTGTCATGCGGTTGAGCTTGAACAGGCGGAAGTCCTGCCGGGTTTGACACCAGCCCCACAGATACCAAGTAGACCAATGAAAAACCAGATAATAGGGCTCTACGCTGCGCACCGATGTGCCCTTGGGCGCGTCGTAAGTGAAATGTACAAGGTGGTGCTGCTCCATGGCATTCTGTATGGCCTCGATTTTAGGGGCAAGGCTGCTTTTGTACCACGAGGACAAATCAATGAGCATGTGGGTGCCGCCGGGTATCAGGGTACTGTTTCCGGCGGACAGCTTTTCCATGAGCTGAGCATAGCGCCGGGTGCCGCTGACGCTGTCCAGACTGCGCAGCCCCGCCAGAATGGCCTGCATTTCCGGGGCGGTAAGCACCGTGCGGTCTACCCTGTATCCCTCCATGATGGAGATCCCGCCGCCAGCCCCCTGTGCGGTGGTGATGGGGATACCTGCCCGACAGAGAGCTTCGATATCTCGCTGGATGGTGCGGCGGGACACCTCGAACTTCTCCGCCAGTTCTGGTGCGGTGACCTGTTCCCGCTGAAGAAGGATGGACAAAATGCCGATCAGCCGATCCATTTTCATGGAAATCACCGCCTTCTGTTCTTTTGCCTGTATTATACCATAGGAACCGGACAACTGTCTGTCATGTTTGGCTTTGCAGGAATATTTTCTCTACGGAAAAAGCCCATCTATCGTCTTGCAATCTCGCTCCAAATACGCTATGATGGTGCTGTCATCGGAGGACAGTACACCGTAGTGTAGGGGATCGTAAGCAAGGGCTTGCAGGCCGCCTGTCGGATAAGATGTCGAGTGAGCTCGGTTATTGCAGTTGCTGTAGTGATCGGGCGTTTTTCTTTAGGAGGGCAATAATGCAACACACATCCGTCAGTCTGATCCCCTTGGAGGCCTCCGACCGGGAACAGTTTATCCTGGACAACCAGCGGGCCTTCTGGTATGGTGCCATGCAGGAGTTTGGAATGCGGGACGATCACCTGGACAGTCAGGGCGAGATCATCTCCCGCAAAACCATCGAAGCCTGTCTGGATGCGCCAGACAGTGAGGCATACCGCATCGTCTGCGACGGGCAGAAAGTAGGCGGCGTGATCCTGAAAATCGACCGGGATACCCATCACAACGAGTTAGAGATCCTGTTCACCGACCCCGAAGTCCACAGCCGGGGCATCGGATACGGCGCGTGGCAGGCAGTGGAGGCATTGCATCCCGAAACCAAGGTGTGGGAAACTTTTACTCCATATTTTGAAAAGCGGAATATCCACTTTTACCTCAACAAATGCGGCTTCAAGATCGTGGAGTTTTTCACCGCACAGCATCCGCTTGATCTGCCGCCCCAGAATGACGAGGAGCAGGACGGCCCCGACGAAATGTTCCGCTTTATCAAAGTCATGGAATGAGAGGTGTACTATGAACCAAATATCCCAAAATTCCGAGATCCAGGTCCGGCTTCCCGGAAGCGGCGAACTCTGTACCTTCCCACTGGATAGCAACACCTGCTTCAGCGATGTTTTCCATGCTTTGATCGGCAAGGGCTGCTTTGCCTGCCCGCAGGGGGCGCATCCTGTCTGGGTGCTGCTGTGCGGTGACCAGGATCTGGTCACTTGGGTCTCGGATGAAAACACCTTTTATGACCGGTTTCCTTTTGGGGAGCC
>CAUEKL010000168.1 GCA_959018215.1 uncultured Gemmiger sp. | reverse complement strand
CTTTTACGCCATGCTGGCGCCCCTGACCCTGTTTGCGGTGCTCTGGCGGGTGAACCTGCCCGCCGCCGGGGTGCTGCTGGTCTGTGTGCCCCTGATACCTGTGGCTATTGCGGCGGTGCAGACCTGGGCCAAAAAGCTGCTGAGCAGATACTGGGGCCAGTACACCGCTCTGGGGGATACCTTCCTGGAAAATCTCCAGGGCCTGACCACCTTGAAAATCTATCAGGCGGATGGGTTCAAAAATGAGGAGATGAACCGGGAATCGGAAAAGTTCCGCCGCATCACCATGAAGGTGTTGACCATGCAGCTCAACTCCATCACCATCATGGACCTGGTGGCCTACGGCGGCGCGGCAGCGGGCATCGTGCTGGCAGCGCTGGCCTTCCGGGCGGGAAATGTGGGGCTGGAAGGCGCCCTCTTCCTCATGCTGCTGGCGGCGGATTTCTTTCTGCCCATGCGGCTGCTGGGCAGCTACTTCCACATTGCCATGAACGGGATGGCGGCCTCGGAAAAGATCTTCCGCCTGCTGGACGCCCCCGAACCTGCCCCCGGCACCCAGACCATTGGCCGGGACGTGACCGTCCGGTGTGAGGGCCTGACCTTCGGATACACCTCCGACCGTCCGGTGCTCAACGGAGTGGACCTGGTGGCGGGGCAGGGCAGCTTTGTGGCCGTTGTGGGGGAGAGCGGCTGCGGCAAATCCACCCTGGCCGGGGTGCTCACCGGGCGCAACCGGGGCTGGTCCGGTCGGGTGACCATCGGCGGCATCCCCCTGGACCGCATTACCGAGGCAAGCCTGCTGTCCAAGGTGACCTACGTGGGGCACCAGAGTTATCTGTTCAAGGGCACCGTCCGGGACAACCTGCGCATGGGCAACCCCAAGGCTGACGACAACGCCCTGTGGCGGGTGCTGGAAGAAGTGCGCCTGGCAGACTTCCTGCGGTCGGAGCAGGGGCTGGACACCTCCGTCGCCGAGCGGGGGGCCAACCTGTCCGGCGGCCAGTGCCAGCGCCTGGCCCTGGCCCGGGCCATCCTGCACGACAGCCCCATCTACCTCTTTGATGAAGCCACCTCCAACATCGACGTGGAGAGTGAAAACGATATCATGGAACGCATCCGGGCCATGGCCGGCACAAAGACGGTGATCCTCATCTCCCACCGGCTGGCCAACGTGGAAGCCGCCGACCGCATCTATGTGCTGCAGGGCGGCAAGGTGGCCGAGGCCGGGCTGCACCGGGAACTGCTGGCCCAAAAGGGCGAGTACGCCCGGCTGTGGAACGCCCAGCAGGCCCTGGAATCTCTGAAGGAGGACCCTCAATGAAACAACGAAGCGGTTTTGCCGTCATGCGGCAGCTGATCGGCCTGGTCCGCCCCCTGGCGGGATATATGGTCCTGGCGGTGTCCATGGGCCTGGCCGGGCATCTGTGCGCCACCTTCCTCACCGTGTTCGGCGTGTACGCCCTGTGCACTGTGCTGGGGCTGCCTGCCCCTCTGGGCCTGGCGGGGCTGTTCGCCGGTATCGCTGCCATGGCGGTGCTGCGGGCGGCTTTGCGGTACGGGGAACAGGCATGCAACCATTTTATCGCCTTCAAGCTGCTGGCCCTGCTGCGGGATAAGGTGTTCCGGGCCCTGCGCGCCCTGGCGCCCGCCAAGCTGGAAGTGCGGGACAAGGGCAATCTCATCAGCGTGATCACCTCCGACATTGAACTGCTGGAAGTCTTTTACGCCCACACCATCTCCCCGGTACTCATCGCAGCCCTGTTCAGCGGGATTCTGTCCGCCTTCATCGGCAGCTATCATCCCTTGCTGGGCCTGCTGGCCCTGGGAGCCTACCTCTGCGTGGGGGTGGCGGTTCCGCTGCTGGTCTCCCGGGCCAGCGGCGCCCACGGCCTGCGCTTTCGCGCCGAGTCGGGGGCGCTGAGCAGCTTTGTACTGGACAGCCTGCGCGGCCTGCCCGAAACCCTCCAGTATGCCCAGGGGGCCGGCCGCCGCCGGGAATTGGACGAACGCACCGAAGCACTCACCCGGGAGGAATCCCGGCTGAAATGGACCTCCGGCTGGGGCATGGCCCTGACCGGCGCGCTGCTTTTGCTCTTCGACCTTGCCATGCTGCTGACGGCAGCGGTCCTGTTCCGGAACGGCCGCATCGCCTTTGACGGTGTTCTGGTGCCCACCGTGGCCCTTATGAGCTCCTTCGGCCCGGTGGTGGCCCTGGCGGGACTGGGCGGCACCTTGCAGAATACCTTCGCCGCGGGCAACCGGGTGCTGGACATCCTGCAGGAAACGCCCCAGGTGCAGGAGGTGTCCGGGCAGCCCGTCACCGAGTTTGCCGGTGCCGACGCCCAAAAGGTCAGCTTTGCCTACGAAGACCAGCCCATCCTGCAGGAACTGTCGGTGCAGGTGCCCCAAAACCAGATTCTGGGCATTGTGGGCCGCAGCGGCAGCGGCAAGTCCACCCTGCTCAAGCTCTTCATGCGATTCTGGGAGGCGGACAGCGGCGAGATCCGCCTGTCCGGCAAGCCGGTGGGACAGATCAACACTGCCGACCTGCGCCGGATGGAAAGCTACGTCACCCAGCAGACCCATCTCTTCCAGGACACCATCCGCAACAACCTGCGCATTGCCAGGCTGGACGCCACCGATGCCGAGATCGAGGAAGCCTGCCGCAAAGCCTCGGTCCATGAATTCATCCTCTCCCTTCCAAAGGGATACGACACCCCGGTGGGGGAACTGGGAGACACCCTTTCCGGCGGGGAACGCCAGCGCCTGGGGCTGGCCCGGGCCTTTCTGCACAATGCTCCCCTGATGCTGCTGGATGAGCCCACCAGTAACCTGGACAGCCTGAACGAGGCGGTCATCCTGCGCTCCTTGCAGCGGGAACGGGCGGGCCGCACGGTGGTGCTGGTTTCCCACCGACAGTCCACCATGCGCATTGCCGACCGGGTGCTGCAGGTGGATGCCGGGAGGTGCAGCTGATGACCACGCAGCAAAAGCGGGAGCGGGAACAGCGGGTGGTGGCCTGCATGATCGAACTCTACTGCCGCAAAAAACACCATACCAAAGAGGGGCTTTGCCCCGACTGCGCCTCCCTGCTGACCTACGCCCGGTCCCGCAGCGAGCACTGTCCCTTTATGGAGCACAAGACCTTCTGCTCCCGGTGCCCCGTGCACTGCTACAAACCCGAGATGCGGGAAAAAATCCGGCAGGTCATGCGGTTTTCCGGCCCGCGGATGCTGCTGGTCCACCCGGTGCTGGCGCTCTTCCATATGGTGGAGACCCTGCGCCAAAACCTGCAAAAGGAGACGTCAAGATGAATCTGAAAAAAATCCTGTACCTGGCAGGCGGCTTTGTGGGCCTGGGCCTGGGGGCGCTGGGGGCGGTGCTGCCCCTGCTGCCGGCCTTTCCGTTTTTGCTGCTGGCGGCGTTCTGCTTCGGCAAAAGTTCGGAACAGCTGGACCGCTGGTTCCGCTCCACCCGGCTGTATAAAAACAATCTGGAAAGCTATGTGGCCGGGCGGGGCATGACCCTCAGAACCAAGGTGCGCATCATGGTGGTGGTCACCCTGCTTATGAGTGTGGGATTCCTGATGATGCACGCCGTGGTGCTGGGCCGCATCGTGCTGGGAGCCGTGTGGGTGTTCCACATCCTGTATTTCCTTTTCGGGGTCAAGACCATCCCCGCAGCCGAGGAGGAAGGGCGGAAATAAGACACCCTGCCAGGGGCCGTGGAAGCATCCCTCGGTGTGGCAGAATGCCAAAAAAATGCGGAAGGAGACCCGCCCCCCCAAAAATGCGAGCCATTATAAAAAGTTGCCTGAAACGGAAAAACCTCACGTGCAGACGTGAGGTTTTCTTTTTAAGGAAGCTCTCTCCGGCATAAGCAGTCCCGGCAATGTCCGCGGCAAAAGGACGATGTGCGGACATATTCCGAAAAAACTGGCAAAATGGGACAAAAAAATGAAAAAAATATTGAATTGTTGTTACAGAGTGCTATAATAACAGACGGGGATTTCAGGTGAATCCATAGGAGAAACCCTGTTTTACATTTGTTGCAACAGTGCCGCGTGAAACGGTGCTGAAATGATAATAGGAGGAATCTTTATGGTAAGTTTTGTCATCTGCCTGGCCATTCTGATTATCGGCTACTTTACTTACGGCAAAGTGGTTGATAATACCTTTGGCCCGGACGACCGCGAAACTCCTGCTGTGCGCATCAACGACGGCGTTGACTATGTTGTGATGCCCCAGTGGAAGCTGTTCCTGGTCCAGCTGCTGAACATCGCTGGTCTGGGACCGATTTTCGGCGCCATGCAGGGCGCTCTGTGGGGACCCATCGTGTTCCTGTGGATTACCTTCGGCACCATCTTTGCGGGCGGCGTTCACGACTACTTCTCCGGCATGGTCAGTGAACGCAACGAGGGCGGTTCCATCGCCGAGGTCACCGGCAAGTATCTGGGTCATGCCATGCAGAACGTCATGCGTGTGTTCTCGGTGGTGCTGCTGATCATGGTCGGCACCGTCTTTGCGGTAGGCCCCGCCGGTCTGATCGTCACCCTGTGCAAGAACTTCGGTGCCACCGGCTTCCTGGCCACCACCCTGTTCTGGCTGGTGCTCATCCTCATCTACTACTTCATCGCAACCTTCATCTCCATTGATAAGATCATCGGCAAGATCTATCCGCTGTTCGGTATCTGCCTGATCATCATGGCTATCGGTGTTATCATCGGCATCTACACCAACCCCGATTTCACCATTCCCGAAATCTGGAGCCACCTGTACAATATGCACCCCTCCGGAACTCCGATCTGGAGCTTCATGTTCATCACGGTGGCCTGCGGCGCCATCTCCGGCTTCCACTCCACCCAGTCTCCTCTGATGGCCCGCTGCATGAAGAGCGAGAAACAGGGCCACTTCGTATTCTACGGCGCTATGGTCGCCGAGGGCATCATCGCCCTGATCTGGGCTGCTGCCGGCTGCGCTCTGTATGAAGTCACCGGCGGTCTGAACACCGGCCTGGCGGCTGCTCTGGCAGAAGGCCAGTCCGCTGCCATCTACGATGTCTGCTCCCGCACCATGGGCGGTGTGGGCACTGCGCTGGCCATGATCGGCGTGGTTGTCTGCCCCATCACCTCCGGCGATACCGCTTTCCGTTCCGCTCGTCTGACGCTGGCCGACTGGTTCAAGATCGACCAGGGCTCCTACGCCAACCGTCTGAAGCTCTGCATCCCCGTGCTGGGCGTGGGCGCTATCCTGGGCATCGGCAATGCGCTGGGCTACATTGATTACACCATCATCTGGCGTTACTTCAGCTGGACCAACCAGACTCTGGCCATGATCGTTCTGTGGGCTGCTTCCA
>CAUEKL010000167.1 GCA_959018215.1 uncultured Gemmiger sp. | reverse complement strand
GTCCAGCAGGGGGTATACCTTGCCCTTGCAGCGCACGGTGCCTGCCTCGTAGTCGATCTGGTTCAGGTAGTCCCGCCCCTGCATGCCGAAATCCGGGTTGCGGGCAATGACCTGGGCTTCCAGCTTGAACATGAGCAGGGTCACGGCCTTGTGCATCCGGGCGTTGCGCAGCTGCACGTCGGGGGAGACGTGGGCCCGGTCGTCGGCGTGGGGGATCCACCGGCGGTCGATGGGCCCGCCGTAAAAGTCCATGGCGAACCGTTCCAGCGCCCGCAGGCTGATGCCGTACCCGGTCTCGATGAGGTCCAGGTTGCCGTAGGCCAGGGAGGTTTTCAGCACCGTAAAGACGCAGACGGCGCTGCCCGCCGCGGCCCCCATCCAGACCACGTCGTGGTTGCCCCACTGGATGTCCACATCGTGGTGGGCGATGAGCTGGTCCATGATGAGGTCCGGCCGGGCGCCCCGGTCGAACACGTCTCCCAGGATGTGCAGCGTGTCCACGGCCAGATGCTTGATGACCTCACAGAACCGGATGATGTAGGCGTCCGCCCGCTCGTACCGCAGGATGCTGTCGATGATCTCGCCGTAATACAGGTCCTTGTCGTGGTCCTCAAAGTGGGCGTGGAGCAGCTCGTCCAGAATGTAGCCGCAGTTGGCGGGCAGGCATTTGCGCACATGGGCCCGGGTGTGTTTGCTGGACACCAGCCGGCAGAGCTCGATGAGCTGCAAGAGGGTGCGGCGGTACCACCCGTCCAGGTCGGGCTGCTTGGCCTTGATCTCGGGCAGCTTCTGCACCGGATAGTAGATGAGGGTGGCCAGCTCCGCCCGGTCGTGGGCGGGCACCGAGTCCCCCAGCACCAGGTCGATCTTTTCCCGGATGACGCCGGAAGCGTTGTTCAGGATGTGGAGAAAGGCTTCGTGTTCCCCGTGCAGGTCGCTCATGAAATGCTCGGTGCCTTTTGGCAGGCGGAGCAGCGCCTCGATGCGGATGATCTCGCTGGCGGCCGCCGCAATGGTGGGAAAGTCCTTGGACAGAAGCTCTAAATACCGCAGTTGTTCGCCGTTGTCGGCCATGAATGGGTCCTCCTTTGCACAGAATTGTATGTTGTGTTGGTTTTATTGTAGCACAACGGGGCGGGGGTGCAAAGGTTCTTTCCGTGGACCTCCTGTACATGGGAGGTGGGGCGCAGCCGCCCTCTTTCCCCATGCCTCCCCTGTGTAAGGGGAGGTGCCGCGCAGCGGCGGAGGGGTTGTGTACTTTCTCTTGCTTCTTGTTTCCAGGAAAGCGGTAGTTTGCCGGGGTGTTGTCGCTTTTTGCCGCCAAAAAGCGACGGAAAAACCGCCGCCTCGGAACGGCGGGACTTTTCGCTTCCTTTTGGTCACAAAAGGAAGGACCATCCGGCGGACTATCGTCACCCCATAAGCCAGGTGGTAAACCAACCCCTCAGTCAGCCTTACGGCTGCCAGCTCCCCTTGCACAGGGGAGCCTTTTGGCGGCTGCTACCAAAAAAGGACGGGCCACAACCCGTCCTTGCAAAAAAACAATCACAGAATCCGCTGTCCGTTGATGACCAGGGCAAACTTCTGGCCCAGGGCCTCGGCGGCCTTGCGGCACAGGATCATCCGGTCGAGGAAGATCTCGAAATAATCCATCACCGCGCACATCTTGGTGTCGATGGTCAAAGTCAGGCGGACCTCCCCGCCTTCCAGGGTGACTTTGGACTCCCGCACCGAGGAATTCACCCGGTCGTGGATGTCGTAGGTGGCGGGGTCGATGTTGCGCACCCGGTTGGCCCGCACATCCGTCTTGTCCGCCAGGATCAGGGCGGCGGCCACCGCATTCACCGGGAAAGCCGTGCCCTCGTCGTGGTTGCCGATGGCGGTGATGATGGTGGCCGTCTCCTCCGGGGGAAAGCCCATCTTGTCCAGGATGCGGAAGGCCATCACCGCCCCGCTCTGGGCGTGGTCGATGCGGTTGACCACGTTGCCGATGTCGTGCAGCCACCCGGCGATGGCCGCCAGCTCGGCGGTGCGATCGTCGTAGCCCAGGGTGTGCAGGATCTCGCTGGCCTGGGCCGACACCCGCCCCACATGGGCAAAGCTGTGCTCGGTGAAGCCCAGGGCCCGCAGGCTCTCGTCCGCTTTGCGGATATAGGTGTTCACTTCCTCGTTGTGCTTGACCTGTTCCAGGGTGATGGACATTTGAAAGGCCCTCCTTTGCGATAGTACTTCCAGCATACCACGCCGGGAGGGTCCGGCACAAGTAAAGTTTCTGTCAATTATGCGGGGCACAGGTCCTTGTACACCCCGCACAGGGCTTCGCCCATCTTGGGCAGGCTGCGGGCTTCGGCCACCGCCCGCCCGGCGGCGGTCACGTCGGGCAAAGTGCCGTCCAGGATGCCCGCAGCTTTGGCCGCAAACCCGGCCTCGTCCGCGGCCTTGTAGACGTTCACCCCGTCGGTGAGCCAGCCCTCGTACACCGGAATGTCCCGCAACAGCACCGGCACCCCGCAGGCCAGGGCTTCCAGCACCACAATGCCCTCGGTCTCCTCGTGGCTGCAGAAGCAGAACAGGTCCGCCCCGCAGTAGGCGTCCCGCAGCTCCGCCTGGCTCACAAAGCCGGGAAAATGCAGGTTGGCCGGAGCATGGTCCATGGCATGGCGCACCGGGGCGGGCACCAGGGCGGGCTGGGTGTAGCCGAACCAGTAGAATTGTACGTCGGGCAGGGCCCGGGCCAGGTCAATGAACTCCGGCAGGCCCTTGCGCTGCATGAAATGCCCGGCGCTGACCACCACCTTCTGGGTATCGGTCAGGCCGTAGTTTGCCCGGAAGGCCGCGCCCCGGGCCTTGTCCGGGGCAAAGAAGGCGGTGTCCACCCCGTTGGACATGGCCCGCACCGGGCAGGGCAGACCGTAGGTCTGCAGAATCCCCTTGGCGTAGGGGGTGGGGGTGAGGACGATGTCCCCCAGCCCGTAGCACAGGCAGAGCCACCGCTTGAAGAGCGGCGCCAGCAGGTTGGACCCCACAAAGGAATCCCGGAAATCCTGCATGGTGGAATGGCCGTAGTAGACCACTTTCTCCCCCCGGGCTTTGGCCCGCAGGGCGGCCAGGGGCGCGTCCGGCAGCACGGTGTTGATGTGCACCGCGTCGGCGTGGCCCTGCCAGCTTTCGGTCACTTCCACCCCGGCGCTTTGCAGCATGGCCCGCTGGTGGGCCACCGCCTGGCCCACCCCGCTGCGGCGGACCGTTTCCAGGGAACCGGTATACAGATGTACACGCATAGGTAGGAATCCTCCTTTGTCAGGCCCAGAGCCCCAGGACCCGCTGGAACACCAGGGTCAGGCCCAGGCTGTAGGCCGCGATGGCCGCGGGCTTGCCCAGAAAGATGATGGCCGCAAACACCCGGAACCGCATGGTGGTGGTCCCGGCCAGGAAACAGAGGTAATCGTCCGGGGCCACCGGGATGAAGATGAGAAAAGCCAGCCACCGGGCAAAGCGTCCGCCCTCGGTGGTCCAGCGGTCGTATTTGTCGATGAGAGCCTGGGGGAACATCCTGTAGAGCAGGGGCCGGCCGCAGCTGCGGGCGATGGCAAAGGCTGCCAGCGACCCGGCGCAGATGCCGACGTAATTGAACAGGAACCCGTACCAGGGCCCGAAGAGCACCACCCCGGCCAGACAGCCCAGCCCGCCGGGTAAAATTGGAACCACCACCTGGATGGCCTGAAACGCCACGAAGAGCACCGCCGCCCAGGCCCCGAAGGGGTCGAGGAAGGCTTGCAGCGCTTCCCGGGAAGTCAGCAGCCCGTTGCGCCACATCCACACCCCCGCCACCAGGCAGAAGAGCAGCCCGGCCAGGGAAATCAGCTGAAAGGGATTGCGCAGGGTCTCCCCCAGCCAGTCCCGGCAGCCTTTCAGAAACAAAAAGGGATTTTTTCTCACGCGGTCCATACAGCGCTCCTTTCCAGAGCCGGGGCGGCGCGGTGGAGCAAAATCTGCTCCCGGTAGAGCGCCGCCGCCCGGCGGGCAAAATTTTCTTCGGAGAAAGCCCGGGCCGAAACCAGGGCCCGGCGGTGCATGGCCGCCAGCCCGTCAGGGTCGGCCAGCAGGGCCTGTACCCGGGCGGCCATCCCGGCGGCGTCGGCACAGCCGTAGCCGTTGCCGCCGTCGGTCAGCACCCCTTTCAGGCAGGGGTCCGCCCGGCAGATCACCGGCAGCCCCGCCGCCAGGGCTTCCAGATAGGTCAACCCCTGGGTCTCGCTGGTGGAAGCACTGAGGAAGAGGTCCGCCGCTGCGTACCACACCGGTACGTCCTTGGGGTCCACCATTCCGCCGAACACCACATCCAGCCCCCGGCGCTCTGCCTCCGCCCGGATGCGGGGCCCGTCGGGGCCGTCCCCGGCCACCAGCAAGGTGGCCCCGGGCACCGCCGCCGCCACCTCCAGCAGGTCGTCCAGGTTTTTCTCCCGGGCCAGCCGGCCCAGGTAGAGCAGCACCGGCCGGTGCTGGGGGATGCCCAGTCTGTCCCGCAGCCACAGCCCTTCCCGCCGGTCCACCCGGAACCGGTCCAGGTCGATGCCGGTG
This sequence comes from uncultured Gemmiger sp., assembly GCA_959018215.1. Lineage (GTDB taxonomy): Bacteria > Bacillota > Clostridia > Oscillospirales > Ruminococcaceae > Gemmiger. The sequence continues at coordinate 780 of CAUEKL010000167.1, read as the reverse complement.
GGCAGGGTGTACACCGGGCAGGGTACATCGTAGCCCAGCAGCAGTTCCCGCACCTTGTCGGTGGGGGCCAGCAGGGCGTCGCACCGGGCGGCGATGCTCCGGGTGAACCCCCGCACCAGGGCCTTGCCCCACCGGCGGCTGGGGGAGAAGTAGTGGGTGTAATCTTCATACACCGTGTGGTAGGTGTGCACCAGGGGGGCCCCGCAGGCCCGGGCGATCCGCCGGGCAGGGGCAAAGGTGCTGAACTCGCACTGGGAGTGCACGATGTCCGGCCCCCAGGCGATGAGCTCCCGGATCAGGGCGTCCCCCTCGGGGGCGCGCAGCCGGGCGCCGGGGTAGATCATCCCCGCATCTACCGACCCCAGGGCGTAGACGCCGCCGCTGATGTGGCTGTGCAGGCTGCCGGAGAGGGTCAGCACCCGGACCTCATGTCCCTGGCGGGTGAGCTGGCGGCGCAAAGCCAGCAGGGAGGTGACGACCCCGTTGACGGCGGGGATGTACCAGTCGGACGTAAGCAGGATCTTCATATCAATCACCCTCCTCGGGGTTGGAAATTTTTGTCTCTTGCCCACAAAAACGCGGATGCCCCCTCCGGATTTGGCAGTGCTTTGTGACTTTTACAACTTTGTAACAAAAAGTTCACGTCCCGTATCGACAACCCCCGCCCTCCGTGTTACAGTAAAGAAAAACGCAGAGAGGAGTCCCGCCCATGAACCGTCCTTTTGTCCTGCCGGAATACCGCGCACCGGATTTTTCCGCCCCCGCCCTGGCCCATGCCCC
>CAUEKL010000166.1 GCA_959018215.1 uncultured Gemmiger sp. | reverse complement strand
GCAGAATGTAATAATACATGTTGAAATTGATGCCGAAGAGCAGCATGAAGACGGCAATGACCATCTCGATGTACACGCTGTTGTAGGCACCCACACTGAGGGCCTTGCAGCTGAAACCGCCGGTGCCCGCCGTGCCGAAAGAGTGGATGAGGGCGTCGTACAAAGGCATCCCGCCCGCTATGAGCAGCAGCACTTCCACCACCGTCATGACAAGATAAATGCGGTAAAGGATCTTTGCGGTGTCCTGCAGTTTGCTGGACAGCTTGCCCACCGTGGGGCCGGGTACTTCCGCCCGCATCAGGTGCATGGCCCGGCCGTCGGTCATAGGCACCACAGCCATGACAAACACCAGAACGCCCATGCCGCCCACCCAGTGGGACAAGCTGCGCCAGAACAGGCAGCCACGGCTCATGGCCTCCACATCCGTGAGGATGCTGGAACCGGTGGTGGTAAAGCCGGAGACCATCTCAAAGAAGGCGTCGGTATAATCCGGAATATCCCCCGAAAGCAGGAAAGGCAGCGCCCCGAAAGCACTCATCAGCACCCAGGCCAGAGCCACGACCACCAGGCCGTCCCGGGCATAAATAACCGTATCCTTGGGCTTGCGCAGACCAAATAAACAGCCCAGGGCCACCAGCAGCAAGATAGGAATGAGAAAGGCAAAAAGGGTGTTTTCCCCGTAAATCAGGGCGCATACCAAAGGCAGAACCAGCAGAGCAGCCTCAGCCATAAAGATACGCCCAAGTACAAAAGCAATCATTCGATAATTCATGGGCTCGCCTCTTACTCCACGATCTCGCGCAGGTCGGTAATGGGGGTACCGGTGGTCACAATGACCACATCATCCCCGCGGCGCAGGCTGTCGGAACCGGAGGGGATGAGCGTCTGGCCGTTGGCCCGCACAATGCCCGCAATCAGCATTCCCTTTTTGAGGGTCAGGTCCCGCAGGGCAATGCCCACAAAGGGAATATCCGGGCCCACATTGAATTCCAGGATCTCCACCCGGCCGCCCACCACCCGGTGCAGGGTCCGGATGTTGGAGCCGAAGGAATTCTGCATCCCGCGCACATACTGCAGGATGGTCTCCGCCGTGACATCGCCGGTGGAGACCACACTGTCCACCATGCCGTTGGCCGTGGCCAGGTCCGCAAAGGAGCTGCGGTTGATCTTGGCCACCACCTTGCAGGAATTGAGCTGGGCCGCATACATGGACAGGATGATGTTGGTCTCGTCCAGACCGGTCAGGGCCACAAAGGCGTCCATATCGGCCAGCCCTTCCTCATTGAGCAGTTCGCTGTCGGCGGCGTCTCCCTGGATGACCAGAACGCCGGGCAGGCGCTCGCTCATATCCCGGCAGCGGGCCGGGTCGTTGTCGATGAGGGTGATATGCATATGCATGTCCCGCAGTTCCTTGAGCAGGTAGTAGGCCATGCGGCTGGCGCCCACCACCATGACATGGGAAGCGCGGCCCTTGAACAGGCCCAGGCGGCGGAAAAAGTTTTCCAGTTCCTGGGGGGAGGCAGTCAGATAAACCTTGTCCCCTTCTTCCAGCACAAAGTTGCCGTCGGGGATGGTGATATCCTTGCCACGCGCCACCGCACACACCAGCAGTTTCACATGCATGTTGCTGTACAGGTCGGACAATTGCAGACCCCGCAGGGGGTTGCCCGGGCTCAGGCGATATTCGATCAGCTCAAACCGGCCGCGGCAGAACTGCTCCAGCTTGATGGCATTGGGAAAGCGCAGCACGCGGGAGATTTCCCGGGCCGTGGCCTTTTCCGGATTGACGAACATGGAAAGGCCCAGTTCCTGGCGCATGAACCGCAGCTGTTTTTCGTATTCCGGGTTGCGGATACGGGCAATGGTATGCCGGGTACCGATTTTTTTTGCCACCAGACAGGCCAGAATATTGATCTCATCGCTGGAAGTGGTGGCTACCAGCAGGTCGGCCCCATTTTCAAAAGCTTCGCTCTGAACATCGAAGCAGCCGCCGTTGCCCGGCACCCCGCGCACATCAAAAACATTGACGATGCTTTCCACACGGGCGGGATTGATATCGATACCGACGATATCATGCCCTTCGGCGGTCAGCTGTTCTGTCAGGGCGCGGCCCACCTTGCCCAGGCCGACGATCACGATTTTCATACTGCACCTCTGTACGCGACATAAACGCGCAAAGCCTTTCGGATTTGCGCAAAATTTCCATTGTATTCCTGGCTATTATACGAGAGCCCACGACAAAATTCAACTGTTTCTTTGCCGCATCTTAATTTTGTGCCCTGTTTCTTAGCCGGCTCTTTGCCTGGCAGGGTTGATTTTCCGCTTTTTCGCCTTCCAGGGGCGGCACTTCAAAAAAGGTCTTGCATTTTGACAGTGAGTATGATAGAATAGCCATTGCAGCGCCGGTGATTGTTCCGGTGTGATGCCATGCGGAAGTGCTGGAATCGGCAGACAGGCACGTTTGAGGTGCGTGTGTCCATGACGTGTGGGTTCAAGTCCCATCTTCCGCACCAAATCCGGCGGGTTCGTCCCGCACAAAAGCCCCGGCTGTCGGCCGGGGCTTTTGTTATGCCCGTATATACGGAAGTTCACCCGGGGTACTGCCCCGCCAAGGAGGCCGTTTATGGCAACCACCCACGATACCGCCCTGACCACAGGGCCGATCACCAAAAGTCTGATTCTGTTTGCCCTGCCCATGATGGCGGGCAACCTGCTGCAGCAGCTGTACAACGTGGCCGATACCATAATTGTGGGGCGCTTTCTGGGCGCCGACACCCTGGCAGCCGTGGGGTCCGCCTACACCCTGATGACCTTTCTGACCTCCATTCTGCTGGGGCTGTGCATGGGCAGCGGAGCGCTGTTTTCCATCCGCTGGGGCGAAGGCGACAAATCCGGGCTGAAAAGCGGCATCTTTCACGCCTTTGTCTTTATTGCGGCCATCGCGGTGGTCCTGAATGCGGCGGTGTTCCTGCTGCTGAATCCCATCCTGGTTTTGCTGCAGGTTCCCCAGGGGATCATCCCCCTCATGCGCACCTATCTGTGGTGCGTTTTTTGGGGAATCCCGGCAGTGTTCCTTTATAATTACTTTGCAGCACTGCTGCGGGCGGTGGGGAACTCCCTGGTACCGCTGGTGTTTCTGGGGATTTCGGCGCTGCTGAACATTGCGCTGGACCTGGCCTTTGTGCTGCTGTGCGGCTGGGGTGTGGCCGGCGCCGCCATTGCCACGGTCATTGCCCAGTATGTGTCCGGCATCGGCATTGCGGTATACACCCTGGTCTGCCTGCCTTCCCTGGTGCCCGGGCGGGAGGACTGCCGCTGGAACCGGCGCGTGCTGGGTGAGATCGTCTCCTTTTCCCTGCTGACCTGTGTGCAGCAGAGCATCATGAACTTCGGCATCCTGATGGTACAGGGGCTGGTGAACAGCTTCGGTGAGGTGGTCATGGCCGCCTTTGCCGCCGCCGTCAAGATTGACTCCTTCGCCTACATGCCGGTGCAGGATTTCGGCAACGCCTTCTCCACCTTCATCGCCCAGAACTACGGGGCCCACAGCCAGGAGCGCATCCGCAAAGGGACCCGCAGCGCAGTCATCAGCGCCGCGGTCTTCTGCGTGATGGTCAGTGCGGTGGTGTGCCTGTTTGCCGCCCCCCTTATGGGCATCTTTGTAGACCCCACCGACCCGGCTGTAGCCCAGATCACTGCGGTGGGGGTACAGTATCTGTGGATCGAGGGGGCCTGCTACTGCGGCATCGGCATCCTGTTCTTGCTGTACGGGTTCTACCGGGCGGTGCGCCGTCCGGCCATGTCGGTGGTACTGACCGTCTGCTCCCTGGGTACCCGAGTGGCCCTGGCTTACGCCCTGGCACCGCAGGTGGGGGTATGGGGCATCTGGATCTCGGTGCCCATCGGCTGGGCACTGGCCGACCTGGTGGGGGCAATATACTATTTCCGCCACCGCGCCGCCCTGCTGCCGGAATAATCGCCTTTTGAAAACAGGCATGGAAAAAGCCCCGACTGGAAAAACCAGCCGGGGCTTTTTTGGTGCGGATAACAGGAATCGAACCTGCACGTCATGGACACTGGACCCTAAAACCAGCGCGTCTGCCAGTTCCGCCATATCCGCTCAACACACATCAGTGTACCAAGCGGCGGGCGTTTTGTCAATCGGCAGACAGGCTGTCCAGGTAGGCGGCAGGGCCGCTTTCGTACAGATCTCCCCCGTGGGCGTCCAGCAGCACGGTCAGGGGCATCTTCTCCACCGTGAGGCGGCGCACCGCCTCGCAGCCCAGATCGGGCCAGGCAATGACCTCACAGCTGCGGATGCTGGCGGCCATCAGGGCACCGGCCCCGCCCAACGCGGCCAGGTAGACCGCCCCGTTTTTGACCACCGATGCCTTGACGGCGGCATCCCGCTTGCCCTTGCCGATCATGCAGGCCAGGCCCAGGTCCAGCAGGCGCGGGGTGAATTTATCCATACGACCGGCAGTGGTGGGCCCTGCCGCGCCGATGACCTGACCGGGGCGTTCCGGGGTGGGTCCCACATAATAGATGGCAGCGCCGCGGATTTCAAAAGGCAGCGATTTGCCCGCATCCAGCAGTTCCATCATCCGGCCGTGGGCCGCATCCCGGGCGGTATAAACGGTGCCGGAAAGCAGCACCGTATCCCCTGCTTTCAGAACGGACAAGGCTTCCCGGGTCAGTGGGGTATGAAGCTCATACTGCATGGCGGTTACCTCCCCTGCCGCGCACGGCGGTGCAGTTCCTTGATCTCCTCATGATGGCGGTTGACCATATCCTCCAGCTTGGGGTCGGCAAGGCTGCCCGAAGCCCGGGGCGAGGAGAGGGGTACATCAATGTTGGAAGGACGGGGCGCACGGCGGCCCACCCCTTCCAGCGAGATATCAATATTGGGTTGACGCTTTTCTGGCATATCTCTTTCTCACTTCCTGACGGATGGGGGATCACAGTTCGGCGGTGGCGCGGCGGGTCACATGGCAGCCGATGTTGACCGCCACAGGCAGGCATGCCACATGGGTGGGTGCCTGCTCAATGGCCACCCCCAGACAGGTGGTGGCACCGCCGAATCCCTGGGGGCCGATGCCCATGGCATTGATGGCCTCACACAGTTCTTTTTCCAGCGCTGCATAGTAGGGGTCCGGGTTGGGCTGGTCCAGCGGACGCAGCAGGGCATGCTTGGCCAGCAGGGCGCATTTGTCAAAGCTGCCGCCCACGCCGACACCCAGAATGATGGGCGGGCAGGGATTGGAACCGGCCAGGCGGACGGTCTCCAGCACAAAATCCTTCACGCCCTGCACCCCGTCGGCAGGCTTGAGCATGGCCAGACGGCTCATGTTCTCACTGCCGGCGCCCT
>CAUEKL010000165.1 GCA_959018215.1 uncultured Gemmiger sp. | reverse complement strand
GCGCTGGGCCCCACCCCGAACAGCGCCCCCACCGGCAAAGGCCACAGCTTGCGGGGCACGTCCTCCGGGTCCAGGCGGTGGACCTTGTCCGGCTTCTCAAAGTCGGAGGCCATCTTGGCCAAAAGGCGGTTGGGCGCCACCCCGATGTTCACCGTGAATCCCAGCTCCTCCTTGATCCGCCGCCGCAGCTGGTGGGCGGTCTCGATGGGCAGGCCGAAGAGCCGCTCGGTGCCGGTCATCTCCACAAAAGCCTCGTCGATGCTGTACTGCTCCACCACCGGGGAATACTGGTTCAGGATGGCGATGAGAGCCTTGGAGTTCTGCACATAAAAGTCGAAATCCGGCGGTACCACGATGAGTTCCGGGCATTTGCGCCGGGCGGAAAAGAGGGATTCCCCCGTGCGGATGCCGTATTTTTTGGCCGGGGTGCTCTTGGCCAGCACCACCCCGTGGCGCTTTTCCTCGTCCCCGCCCACGGCGGAGGGCACGGTGCGCAGATCCAGCGTGCCCCCTTCCCGCAAAGCCTTCAGGGCCGACCAGGACAAAAATGCCGAGTTCACATCCACATGAAACCAGGTCTTTTCCATACAGCGGCCCTCCTTTTGGGTGTTTTTTTCAGTATAGCACGGCAAAAAGGGCCTTGCAATCTAAGGGCGGGGAGCGTATACTGTGTGTGCGGCAAAGGCCGCAAATATGCGCTGTACCTTGCGGAAAGGACGGCAGCAGGAGGAAAATTGAATATGAAAAATCCCATGAATCGTATGAGTTCCACCACTCGTACCCTGACCCAGCTGGCGCTGCTCACGGCGGTGGTGCTGGTCATGGCCTACACCCCCCTGGGTTACCTGCGGGTGGGACCCCTGACCATGAGCCTGCTCACGGTGCCGGTGGCCATCGGCGCCATGCTGGTGGGCCCGGCGGGGGGCGCCTGGCTGGGCCTGGTCTTTGGCCTGACCAGCTTCATGAACGCGGTGAACGGTACCGGCGGCCTGACGGCCCTGGCGTTCCAGTACAACCCGGCCCTCTGCTTTGTCACCTGCGTGGGGGCCCGGGTGGCCTGCGGCCTGTGCTGCGGCCTGCTGTACCTGGGGGCCACCAAGCTGTTCAAGACCCACGATAAGGCCGCCTGCGTGGTGGGGGCTTTGAGCGCCCCGCTGCTCAACACCCTGTTTTTCATGAGCTGCCTGTTGGGATTCTTTTACCAGCTGGATACAATCCAGAACATGCTGAACAACCAGAAGGTCCAGGAGATGCTGGCCGCTTCCGGCATTCCCGCCCCGCTGGCCGTGGCGGTGGTCATGGTGGGGGTGCAGGGCCTGATTGAGGCCGTCACCAGCGGTGTGATCTCCACCGCCGTCACCGTGGCGCTGCGCCGGGTGTTCAAATAATTCCATCACAAAAAGATTGCCCCGCTCCGGGAGGATTGACCCGGGGCGGGGTTTTTGTTTGGTGCTGCCGCCCCAAAGCGGGGAGCTGCCGCAATCTTCCCTTCATGCCTCCCCTGTGCAAGGGGAGGTGCCGCGCAGCGGCGGAGGGGTTGGAAAGTCTGCGGTATTTCCCGTTACCGGGTAATAGCACCAGGTTCACAACCCCTCAGTCGCCTTCGGCTGCCAGCTCCCCTTACACAGGGGAGCCTTTGAGAAAGGAAGCAGTCGGAGGGTCGGCAAAAACCGCAAAAGTATGTTACAATCAATACAAATCCATTCCGGGAGCGATGTCCTATGCCCATCCTGCTTGACCATCAGCTGCGGGAAGAAATTCCCCACACGGAAACCGGCTTTTCCGTCACCTACTACCACGACGAGCTGGCCGCCCTGCCCGGGTGGGAAGGGCCCGCCCACTGGCACCCGGACTTTGAGCTGGCCCTGGCGGTGCGGGAAACGCTGGAATACCAGGTGGGGCAGCAGCGCATCACCCTGCAGGCGGGGGACGGCATCTTTGTCAACGGCAACGTGCTCCACCGGGTGCGGCAGCTCTCCGGCCGGGCCCCCGACCCCGTGCCCATCCTGGTCTTTTCCGGCACGGTGGTGGCCCCCGAACAAACCACCATCTACCGGCGGTATATCCAGCCCATCGCCGGGTGCGACGCCCTGCCCTGCGTCGTTTTCCGGCAATCGGACCCCGACCACCGGGAGATCCTGGCCCTGATCCGGGACACCGTCCGCCGGATGCAGGACCCCGCGCCCTGCTGCGAACTGGCGGTGCAGCGCAACATCAGCCGTTTGTTTGAGTATCTGTACCTCCACCTGGACGGGTTCCCCAAATCCCCGGCCAGCCGCATCCAGCTCAGAAGCCGGGTGCGGATGCAGAAGATGCTCACCTACATCTACGACCATTACGCCGGGCCCGTCACCCTGGCCGACATTGCCGGGGCTGCCAGCATCAGCCGCAGCGAGGCGGACCGCTGTTTCCGGGCGTATATGGGCTGCTCCCCGGTGGAGGCGCTGATCCGGTACCGGTTGCAGACCGCCCGGCGGATGCTGGGGGAAAAGACCGGCACCCTGCAGCAGGTCAGCGCGGCCTGTGGGTTCCGGTCGGTGAACTATTTCAGCCGCAAATTCCGGCAGACCTACGGCTGTGCCCCCGGCCGGTATGCGGATTTGGGTAAATAGTGCTTGATTTTGGGGCTTCTGTGCCTTTTCTTCGGCTGGCGCTAATGATATAATACCGTCCGAACGCATCAAATCACCGGGAAGGGAAAAGAAGTATGCCAAAACAGAACAAATACAAAAAGACCCTGCTGGCCTGTTACCTGGGCTTTGTGACCCAGGCCATCTCCGCCAATTTTGCCCCGCTGCTGTTCCTCACCTTCAAGGGGACCTACGGCATCAGCCTGGAAAAGATCGCCATGATCCCCATGGTGTTTTACTTTGCCCAGCTGCTGGTGGACCTGGCGGCCACCCGGTTTGCGGATATCATCGGCTACCGCAGATGCGTGGTGGCCTCCCAGCTGCTGTCGGCGGCGGGGCTGGGGCTTATGGCCGTCCTGCCCGACCTGCTGCCGGTGCCTTTTGCGGGCATCCTGCTTTCGGTGGTGCTGTACGCCGTGGGCAGCGGCCTCATCGAGGTGCTGGTCAGCCCCATTGTGGAAGCCTGCCCCTTTGAAAACAAGGACGGCATGATGAGCCTGCTCCATTCCTTCTACTGCTGGGGGGCGCTGGGGGTCATTCTGGGCTCCACCCTCTTCTTTGCCCTGTTCGGGGTGGAAAACTGGCGGGTCCTCACCATCCTGTGGGCGCTGGTGCCGCTGTACAACACGGTGAACTTTATCAGCTGCCCCATCGAGCGGCTGGTGGAGGAAGGCCAGAGCATGGGGGTGGGACGGCTGCTCCGGCTGCCCCTGTTCTGGCTCATTATCCTGCTCATGGTATGTTCCGGAGCCTCGGAGGCGGCCATGGCCCAGTGGGCCTCCGCCTTTACCGAGTCCGCCCTGGGTGTCTCCAAGACGGTGGGCGACCTGGCGGGCCCGGGGTTGTTTGCCCTGTTCATGGGCATCGCCCGGGTGTTCTACGGCAAATTCAGTGAAAAACTGGACCTGACCAAGGCCATGCTGTTCTGCGGGGTGCTGTGCGCCGGGTGCTACCTGCTGGCAGCCCTGTCCGCCGTGCCGGTGCTGGGCCTGGCGGGCTGTGCCCTGTGCGGCCTGGCGGTGGGCATCATGTGGCCGGGGTCCATCAGCATCTCCTCCCAGCGCTGCCCCAGCGGCGGCACCGCCATGTTTGCCTTTCTGGCCCTGGCCGGAGACCTGGGCGCCACCGTCAGCCCCACCGTGACGGGCAGCTTTGCGGAGCTGGCGGGCGGCGACCTGAAAGCGGGCCTGCTGGCGGCCACGGTTTTCCCGGTGGTGCTGGTGCTGGGGCTGCTGGCCCTGAAGCGGATGGTCCGCCGCCCGGCGGGGGTGTGAGCGCTGCCCCTTGCCTCCCCTGTGGTTGGGGAGGTGCCGGCCGTAGGCCGACTGAGGGGTTGGTTTGCCTCTTGCTTCCGGAGTGGCGGCTGCTCACCGGAGTGTCCTTCCTTTTGTGACCAAAAGGAAGCGAAAAGTCCCACCGTTTCGATGCGGTGGACGCCGACCAGGGCTGCGGCCCTGGACCCGGGGAATGCGGCCACCTCACGACGGCCTACTCACCGGCTGGGGCCGGTGAGCAAGGAATGGATTTGAAATGTCGTGGCCGGAAGGCCATTGATAAAAACACGGGAGCGCGGCTGGTTCAGCTGCGCCCCCGCCTCATGCCTCCCCCGTGCAAGGGGAGGTGCCGCGCAGCGGCGGAGGGGTTGTAAACACGGCCTTATTTCCTGTTCACGGGCCATATCGTCAGGTCTCCAACCCTCGGCCGCCTTCGGCGCCGGCTCCCGGGAACCTATGGTTTCCCCTCTGTCTGATACAAAAAAGGCAGGACAACCCGGAAACGGGCTGTCCTGCTTTTTTATCTGTTTATTGCTTTACCGGGGGAAAACTGTCCTCAGCGGGTCTTGCGGTACCGGCGCAGGGCCAGCAGGACGATGACCGCCACCACAACGGCCACCGCCGCAGCCAGCGGCCAGGGGAAGCCCGGCGCGGCCGCGGCGCTCTTCTCCGAGGCCCCGGCGGATTCCGGGGTGGCCGCAGCCTGCGGCTGCTCCGCCGTAGATACCAGGCTTTCGTCGTAGGCGATGGTATAGCGGGAGAAATGGGGAGTCACAAAGGTCACCGTCTGGGCCTGGGCGTCGCAGGTCGTCTCGCAGGGGGTGGTGCTGCCGTCCTCCGCCAGATACCACACCACGACCCCCTCCGGCTGCCGGTCGTCCGCCAGGGTGTAAGGCAGGGTGACCCGGGCCGAGCCCTCCCCGAAGCTGGAGATGACCGCATCCCCGCTGCGCAGGGTCAGTTCAAAGGTGGGGTTGCCCTGGGCGGCCTGGGCCTGGGCCGGGGTCATCTCCTCCTGCTCCACGGGGGTCACCACCAGCACCACCTGGGCGTCGGCCTGGTGGGTGATGGCGGCCAGGGCTTCCTTGTCAAAGGTGACTTCCGCCACGGGACTGCTCACCGTGAACCGGGCGTCCTGCTCGGCGGCCAGGGCCTGCAGGGCCTGGGTGGGCAGCGCCACCTCCACCGCCCGGGCATCCTCCGCCGCGGTCAGCTCCACCTTCACCAGGGGGGCGGCATTGGCGGTTCTGGCTTCCCGGACTGCCTGGGTCACCGCCCGGGTCAGCTGGTCCGCCGGAACGGCGGCGGTGGCCTTGTCCTCGGCCACCTGGGCCGCCGTGGTCACCTCCACCGGCTTGCCGCCGGGGACCGTCGGTGCGGCCGTGGGGGCTGCAGCAGGGCGGGCGGCGGCCGTCGGCACGGAACCGCCTGCCGGAGCGGGAACTGCTGGAGCGGGGCTGGGGGTGGCTG
>CAUEKL010000164.1 GCA_959018215.1 uncultured Gemmiger sp. | reverse complement strand
GGGGCTGCCCTCCGGCCGGATCGCCCGGTGTGTGGAAGCGGCCCTGCCCGCCGCTGCGGACCTGCCGGACCCGCTGCCGCCGGAACTGCTGACCCGCTACCGGATGCCGCCCAAATCCGAGGCCGTGCGGGCCATCCATGCCCCCCACAGCACCGAGGAGGCCGCCGCCGCCCGCCGCCGCCTGATCTTTGAGGAACTGTACATCCTGCAGCTGGGCATTTTTCTGCTGCGCAGCCACGGCCGCCGGGCCGCCGGAGCGCCCATGCGCCCTCTGGACCTGGAACCCTTCTGGCGCAGCCTGCCCTATGAGCCCACCGGCGCCCAGCGCCGGGCCACCCAGGAGATCACCGCCGACCTCTGCCGCAACACTCCCATGAACCGGCTGCTGCAGGGGGACGTGGGCAGCGGCAAGACCCTGGTGGCTGCCGCTGCCATCTGGTATGCGGCCCAGAACGGCTGGCAGAGCGCGCTGCTGGCCCCCACCGAGATCCTGGCCCGGCAGCACGCCGCCACCCTGGCCGACCGGCTGGAGCCCTTCGGGGTCAATGTGACCCTGCTGGTGGGCGGGATGAAAGCCGCCGAGCGCCGGGTGGCCCTGGCCGCCATTGAGGATGGCCGGGCCGGGCTGGTGGTGGGCACCCACGCGGTGCTCACCGACAAGGTGGTGTTCAAGAATCTGGGCCTGGCTATCGTGGACGAGCAGCACCGCTTCGGCGTGCGCCAGCGGGGCGTGCTGGTGGGCAAGGCCCGCAGCCCCCACCTGCTGGTCATGAGCGCCACCCCCATTCCCAGAACCCTGGGGCTGCTTTTGTACGGGGACCTGGACATTTCGGTGCTGGACGAACTGCCCCCCGGCCGTAAACCCATCAAGACCTGGTTCATCACCGGGCGCAAGCGGCGGGATATGTACGGTTACCTGGACAAGCAGATCGAAGCCGGACACCAGGTATACATCGTCTGTCCGGCCATTGAGGAAAACGAGCTGGATGCCGGGATGAAGGCGGTGAAACAGTATTACGAGGACACCGCCTGCGCCCTGCTGCCCCACCGGCGCATCGGTCTGCTCCACGGCAAACTCAAGCCCAAGGAAAAGGACGAGATCATGCAGCAGTTCAAGGAGGGCAAGCTGGACGTGCTGGTGAGCACCACCGTCATTGAGGTGGGGGTGGATGTCCCCAACGCCACCGTCATGGTCATCGAGAACGCCGAGCGCTTCGGCCTGTCCGCCCTGCACCAGCTGCGCGGACGAGTGGGCCGTGGCGCGGCGGATTCCTGCTGCATCCTTATCTCGGACAACGAGAACGAATCGGTAAAGGAGCGGCTGCATTTCCTCTGCCACACATCTGATGGCTTCGCGGTGGCCCGGTACGACCTGGAACACCGGGGTCCCGGGGATTTCTTCGGGGAGGCCCAGCACGGCCTGCCCACCCTGCATGTGGCCGATCTGGTGCAGGATACCCGCACCCTGAAAGTGGCCCAGCAGGAGGCCAAGGACCTGCTGACCAAGGACCCCAACCTGGCTTTGCCGGAACACCGGGAACTTTCCGACGAGGTGGAACGGCTTTTCGCCAGCGCCGGGGCGCTGAACTGAGCCCGGGACAGCGGAAATTGAGGAAGATCATTTGTGCCCCGGGGCACTTTTTGGTATACTATATCTGTATCTGCGGGCTGCGGCCCGCCTGACCTGAGAACCAAGGAACGTCATATGGATTTGCATCGCCTGAAACAATGTCTGGCCGCCGGTCTGACTGTGCTGATTCTGGCCTGCCTGCTGGCGGCGCCGGCTTCGGCCATGTCGGGCTATGACCCGGATTTTGAGATCTCTGCCGAGGCAGCTTATGTGGTCAACCTGGACACCAACCTGGTGGTTTATGAGAAAAACAGCGAAACTTCCATGGAAGCGGCCAGTCTGACCAAGCTGATGACCATCATCCTGATGCTCAAGACCTATCAGGATCAGCTGGACACGATCACCGTGACCGCTCCCGGCTATATCTACGATATTCTGTACGGGAAAAACGCTTCCACCGCCGATATCTGGCGGGGTGAGACCCATACCCTGCGCAGTCTGTTGTATGCCATGCTTCTGCCCAGCGCCAATGAGGCAGCTTATATGGTGGCCGACTACATGGGCGGCGGCAGCATTGATAACTTTGTGTCCATGATGAACGATGAGGCCAGGGCTATCGGCTGTACCGGCACCACCTTCACCGATCCCTGCGGTCTGGACCCCGGCAACGTGGTCACTGCCCGGGATGCCTATCTGCTTCTGCGGGCGGCCATGGGCTATGATGCCTTCGTGGAAGTGGCGGGAGCCTCTACCTACCAGATGCCGGCTTCCACTGCCCACGATGCGCCCTACAATATCCTGACGACCGACCGAATGATCGTTTCCGGAAGTCCCTATTACCGGGAATACACCCAGGGCGGCAAGACCGGCAGTCTGTCCGACTGGCAGAACTTCGCCAGCTGGCATACAAAAGACGGCATCAGCTACATCTGTGTGGTGCTTCACAGCCCGCTTTCGGTGGATGACCGACCGGCTCTGTATGAGACCGGCAAGCTCATGGACTGGGCCTTTGATACCTTTGCGGTGAGCTCCGCCCTGGACACCACCCAGCCCATCTCGGAGCTGCCGGTGCGCTATTCCACCGAGGCAGACACCGTCATGCTCTATCCTGTGGACGACATGAAAACCCTGCTTCCGGCGGAGGGCGGAGCTTCCCTGACCCAGCAGACCTTCCATCTGCCGGACAGCCTGGCCGCGCCCATCACCCAGGGGGATGTGGTCGGTAGTGTCACCGTCTCCATCCAGGGGGAAGAGGTAGGCACTGTGGACCTGATCGCGGGCAGCAATGTCTCCCGCAACCAGGTACTGTACACCATGTCCCGGGTGGGTGAGTTCTTCAGCTCCACCTATTTCAAGGTGGTGGTCATCATCACCATGATTACGGTGGCGGTCTACGCCTTTGTGTGGGTGCTGGCCATGCTCATGGCTCTGAATGAGGAAGGCAAAAAGATGGGCAAACGCCGTCCCCGCTAAAACCCAATCTACAGCAAAACAAAACCCGGACCGGGAACTTCCCGGTCCGGGTTTTTACTGTTACGGGTACGGCTTTGCTCAGCCGCGCTTGACGTAGTCACGCACCAGCGCCTGCAGCAGATCGTCGCGGTCAATGCGGCGGATCAGGGCGCGGGCATTCTTGTAGGTGGTGATGTAGGTGGGATCTTCCGAAAGGATATAACCCACAAGCTGGTTGACGGGGTTATAGCCCTTTTCCTCCAGCGCGCTGTATACCAGCATCATGACCTGTTTGATCTCCTGGTCTTTATCGTCGTGGATCGAAAAGACAGCAGTCGGTTCCGAAATCGCCATGGCAACAACCCCCTTTATCAACTCTTATTCAGGAATTCTGCTTCCCATTATATACGATTTTTCCGGGTTTCGCAAGGGGCACGGGCGGCGAAACTCACAAAAAAGCCGTATATCAGTCGGAAAATTTTGCCAAAGACGGAAACTCAGCCGTTCAGCACCTCACCGTGACGGATGACGGTCTTGATATTCAGGTCGGCGTCCGCCAGGATCACGTTGCCGAAGCGGCCCTCCGCCAGGCTGCCGTAATCGGCGTCAATGCCGATGCAGCGGGCTGGGTTCTCGGAAGCGGCGCGCACGGCGCTCTCCAGGGGCACGCCCATCTCCCGCACCGCATGGCGCATGCAGTCGTACAGACAGGTGGCGCTGCCGGCAATGGTGTCGGGGTGTTCGGTCAGGGTGGCCCGGGGCCCCCGCACGGTCACGGCCTGGCCGCCCAGGCTGTAGGCGCCGTCGGGCAGACCGCAGGCCATCATGCTGTCGGCGATCAGCACCACATGGTCGTCCCCGAAGGTGTTGAAGGTGAACCGCACCACCGCCGGATGGATGTGCACGCCGTCGGTGATCAGTTCCACCATGGCGCCGTCTTCCAGGGCCGCAATAATGGGGCCGGGGTCCCGGTGGTTGATGCCGGGCATGGCGTTGTACAGGTGGGTCATGTGGTTGGCACCGGCGGCAAAAGCAGCCTTGGCGGTGTCATAGTCGGTGCAGGTATGGGCAATGGAGATGCTCACTTCCTTGCTGCATTCCTTGATGAAGTCCAGGTTGCCGGGCTCCTCGGGGGCCACATCCACCAGCTTGATCAGCCCGCCGGACCGTTCGTTCAGGCGGCGGAACATGCCCGCATCGGCGGCCATGACATACTTGGGATTCTGGGCGCCCACCTTTTTGGGGCTGATGTAGGGGCCTTCCATGTTGATGCCCACCAGATCGGCGCCGCGCTCGTTCTTGTGGGCGGCAGCCACGTCCATGATGCCGTTGAGGATTTCCTCGCTGAAGGTCATGGTGGCGGGGCAGATGGCCAGCACGCCCTTGCTGGCTTCAAAGTCGGCGATGGCCTGCAGACCCTCGGGGTCGGCATCGCAGAAATCGTGACCCACGGCCCCGTGGAAGTGGATGTCCACCAGGCCGGGCAGCGCATACAGCCCGTCGGCGTCAATGACCGGCTCTCCGGCTTCCGCCATGGCATGGGGAACGATGCGGCCGTTGCGGATCACCAGGTCCTGTACGGCAAAGGTATGCTGCGGAGTGTAAACCTTGGCATTGCGGATAATCATAGCTTGCTCCTCGCTTGTTTGCTAAAAACCCCCGCCCCGGCGGGGCAGGGGAGTGGTGTGGGGATCAGATCTCGCTCAGGGCATCCTCGTCGCCCACCAGAATGAAGTCGGGATGCATCTGCAGGATGGAGGCGGGCACTTCGGGGGTGACCGGGCCGAAGAAGGCCTTTTTCACAATGGCAGCCTTGTCCTTGCCGCTGGCCACCAGCAGTACCTTGCGGGCCTGCATGATGGTCTTGATGCCCATGGTGTAAGCCTGACGGGGCACATCGTCGATGCTGGCAAAGAAGCGCTTGTTGGCTTCGATGGTCTCCTGGGTCAGGTCCACGCAGTGGGTGCCCAGCTCAAAGGCGGAACCCGGCTCGTTGAAGCCGATGTGACCGTCATGGCCGATGCCCAGCAGCTGCAGGTCGATGCCGCCCACGCTGCGGATGACCTCGTCGTAGCGGGCGCACTCGGCGGCGGCATCCAGGTTGGTGCCGTCGGGCAGGTTGATGCGGTTGGGGTCGATGTTCACATGGTCAAACAGGTTGTCGTGCATGAAGTACCAGTAGCTCTGGGGATTCTCCCGGGGCAGGCCGCGGTATTCGTCCAGGTTGACGCTGGTCACTTCGGAAAAATCCAGATCGCCCTTGTTGTACCAGTCGATCAGCTGCTTGTAGGTGCCCACGGGGGTGCCGCCGGTGGCCAGGCCCAGCACGCAGTTGGGCTTCATGATGACCTGGGCCGAG
>CAUEKL010000163.1 GCA_959018215.1 uncultured Gemmiger sp. | reverse complement strand
CCCCTGCACCACCCCCATCTTCTGGATGACCATGTTCCTCAAGTTCGGCCTGCCCATCATCGGCTGGATCGTTACCCTGGTGGCCATGCGCAGCTGCCCCTTGACCAAGGAAGAAATGGTCCGTGTACAGAAGCGCATCGCCGAAAAGAAGGCTGCCGCCAAGGCCGCATCCGAAAACCAGCAATAACCTTTTCCTCCCATCCGCCGAAGGGGCCTTAGGGCCCTTTCGGTTTTGATGGTTTCCCACAAGTGACATACAAGGAGATGGATCCCTCATGAGCAAAAAAATTGTACTGAATACCGGCTGGACCTTCACCAAAGAAGGCCATAGCGAACCCGTGACCCTGCCCCACACCTGGAATGCGGTGGACGGCCAGGACGGCGGCAATGACTACTACCGCGGCACCTGCACCTACACCACCCAATTGCCGAAGATGGAACTGCCGGAAGGCGGCCGGGCCGTGCTGCAGTTTGACGGTGCGGCCATGACGGCGGTGGTGTCGCTGAACGGGCAGCAGCTGGCCGAGCACAAGGGCGGTTACTCCACCTTCCGGGTGGACATCACCGACGCGTTGCAGGACACCAACACCCTCACTGTTGCGGTGGACAACAGCGACAACGACACCGTCTATCCCCAGAAGGCAGACTTCACCTTTTACGGCGGCATCTACCGGGACGTGACGCTGCACATCCTGCCCGCCGTCCACTTTGCCATGGCGGCAAACGGCGCGGTGCCGGTGAAGGTGACCCCGGTGGTCACCGACCTGGCCTCCCGCCGCTGCGAGGTGACGGTGGAGGCCTTTGTGGTGGGCGCTGACAAGGTACGCTTTGCCCTGGACGGCCAGGAGGCAAGTGCCCCGGTGGAGAACGGCACCGCCAAGGCGGTATTCACGCTGGAAAACGCCCATCTGTGGGACGGTCTGGAGGACCCTCACCTTTACACCCTCACCGCCGCCCTGGACAACGGCGAAAGCCGGTCTGTCCGGTTCGGCTGCCGCAAATTCGAGATCGACCCGCAGAAAGGCTTTCTCCTCAACGGGCGGTCCTATCCGCTGCGGGGTGTTTCCCGCCACCAGGACCGCAAGGGGGTGGGCACTGCCATCACCAAGGAGATGATGGAGGAGGACCTGGCCCTGATTCTCGAGATGGGGGCCAATACCATCCGGTTGGCCCACTACCAGCATGCTCAGGCCTTCTATGACCTCTGCGATGAGAAAGGCCTGGTGATCTGGGCCGAGATTCCCTACATCACCATGCACATGTACAACGGCCGGGCCAACACCCTGAGCCAGATGGAGGAACTCATCGTCCAGAACTACAACCATCCCTGCATTGCGGTGTGGGGCCTTTCCAACGAGATCACTGCTGCCAGCGCGGTGAACGAGGAGCTGCTGGAAAACCACCGCGCCCTCAACGATCTGGCCCACAAGCTGGACCCCACCCGGCCCACCACCATGGCCAACGTATTCATGCTGGAGATCACCAGCCCCATCCTGGAAATTCCCGACGTAAACAGCTACAACCTCTATTTCGGCTGGTATCTGGGGGATCTGGACCAGAATGACGAATTCTTTGACAACTACCATGCCAAGTATCCCGACCGCTGCATCGGCTTCAGCGAGTACGGTGCTGACGCCAACCCGGCCTACCAGACCTCTCACCCCGAAAAGGGAGACTACACCGAGACCTACCAGTGTGTCTTCCATGAGCACATGGCCAAGTTGATCACCGACCGCCCCTGGCTGTGGGCCACCCACGTGTGGAACATGTTCGACTTTGCCGCCGACGGCCGGGACGAGGGCGGCAAGAACGGCGAAAACCAGAAAGGGCTTGTCACCTTTGACCGCAAAATCAAGAAGGACGCCTTCTATCTTTATAAGGCCTACTGGAGCAAGGAGCCCTTCGTGCACACCTGCGGCAGCCGGTATGTGGACCGGGCCGAGGATGTCACCGAAGTCAAGGTCTACTCCAACCTGCCGGAAGTGTCCCTGTATGTGGATGGCCACCTGCAGGAGACCAAGCAGGGGGACAAGGTGTTCACCTTCCAGGTGCCCATCACCGGCAAGCACTCCATCGAGGCCCGGGCCGGCGGCTATTCCAGCGTGATTCTGGTGAACAAGGTGGACACCCCCAATCCCGCCTATGCCATGGCCAACCGGCGGGAAGTGACCAACTGGTTCGACGGGGAACTGGACGAAAGCTGCTGGAGCGTCAAGGACAACATGGCGGCCGCTATGGCCGATGCCAAGGTGGGCCCCATCCTCAAGCAGATCAGTGACAAAGCCGCCGCCTCCCGGGGGGATGTGGCTGCCGCTGTCAAGGACAACCCGGCCCTGGTGGCCATGATGCAGCGGGCTATGCAGCGGATGACTATCGAGAGCATGCTCAAGCAGGCCGGCGCCAGCATTGAGGACATCAAGCAGCTCAACCGGGTGCTGCAGGGCATTTCCAAGGAGTGAATACCATGAAACAGACTTATTGCAACCCGCTGGATCTGGGTTACCGCTACCAGCATATGAAGGAAGGCCCCCGCACCGCGGGCTTCCGGGAGGGTGCTGACCCCACGCTGGTCTATTTCAAGGACAAATACTACCTTTTTGTCTCCATGTCGGCGGGATTCTGGTACTCCGATGATCTTGTGCACTGGGAGTTCCACGCCGACCCGGACCTGCTGATCTATGACTACGCCCCCGATGTGCGTCAGGTGGGGGAGAATCTCTACTTCTGCGCCAGCCGCAAGGGCCGCAACTGTCCCATCCTGCGCAGCAAAGACCCGCTGCGCGAGCCATTTGAGGAGGTCAGCGCCCCCTTTGCCTTCTGGGATCCCAATCTGTTTTGGGACGACGACGGGCGAGTGTATCTCTACTGGGGCTGCTCCAACACCACTCCCATCTGGGGCGTAGAGATGGACCCCGAAACGATGATGCCCATCGGCGAAAAGAAGGAACTGATCTTCGGGCAGGAAGAAACCTTGGGCTACGAGCGCCCCGGGGACAATGGGGTGGTCAACCGGGAAGCCAGCGTGGTGTATCAGGCACTGAAAAAACACTACAACCCTGCCACCGGCAAGCTGGAATTTCCGCCGGAGATGCAGCACATCCCCGGCATGAGCACCGATGATCTGGCCGCTATGTTCTTTGCGGTGGGCAAGCCCTACATTGAGGGGGCCTACATGACCAAGCATAACGGTACCTACTACCTGCAGTACGCTTGCCCCGGCACCCAGTACAACACCTACGCCGACGGTGTCTATACCTCGGATTCGCCCCTGGGGCCCTTCACCCTGCAGGCTTCCAACCCCTTCTCGGCGGTGCCAGGCGGTTTCATGACCGGTGCGGGCCACGGCAGCACCATCGCCGACCGGTACGGCAACTACTGGCATGCCGCCACCATGCGCATCTCGGTCAACCACGACTTCGAGCGCAGGGTGGGACTCTTCCCGGCGGGCTTTGACAAGGATGGGGTGCTCTTCTGCAACCAGAATTTTGCTGATTATCCCCACCGCATGCCGGATGGCCCCATTGACGCCGCCTGCTGGCAGCCGGAATGGATGCTGCTGAGCTACCGAAAGCCGGTCACCGCCTCCTCCACGGCGGCGGGCAGCGATCCGGCCCTGGCAGTAAACGAGACCTGCAGGGACTGGTGGAGCGCCGGCAGCGCGGCCCCCGGTCAGTGGCTCTGCGTGGACCTGGAAAAGGAGCAGGATGTGCGGGCTATCCAAGTGAATCTGGCCGATGAAGGACTGGCGGTGGAGTTCCCTGCCGAAAGCTACGGGGATGACCGCGGAACCCGCCACATTGAACTGCAGCCCCGGATCTCCCGCTACACGGTGGAAACCAGCCTGGACGGCAAGACCTGGACCACCCGGGAGACGGTGGCCCGGGAATGTTCCAATGGATATTATGAATATCCCGAGGGCATCCGGGCCCGGTATGTGCGGGTGACGGGCGGCTCGCTGCCCTACGGCCAGACGCTACGCATCAGCGGGCTGCGGGTTTTCGGCAACGGGGCGGGGGAAAAACCTGCTCAGGCTCAGGCGACTGCCCTGCGGGTCAGCCCGCTGGACGGCAAGGTAAGCTGGCAGCACCTGGAAAACGCCCAGGGCTGCAATGTGCGCTACGGCATCGCCCCTGACAAACTTTACCACAGCTGGCTGGTCTATGGCGCCGACGAGGTGAAACTGTCTACCCTCATGGCAGGGCAGACCTATTATGTCTGCGTGGACAGCTTCAACGAAAATGGCATCACCACCGGCGAAATCATCAAAATGGAGGGCTGAGCTATGCCCAAGAAAGCAGTCCAGCAATTCATGCTGGGAATGGTATTGAACAGCGAACCCCAGGCCCGGCAAACCTTGGCCGCCCTCAAGGCTGCCGGGTACGACGGCATCGAGCTGTGTGGGTTCATGATCCATCCCATCGGGTTCATGGTCAAGATGCTGACCAAGGCCGCCGGCATGCCGGTGGGCAAGGGCGGCAACCTGGACTGGCACAAGCTGGTGCAGGAGGCAGGGCTAGAAGTGGTCAGCCTGCACACCGACCTGGGCAGCCTGGAACGGGACCCGAAAGAGGTTGCCCGGGAGGCCCAGAGCTTCGGGACCAAGTATGTGGTCATCACCGGTATGTATCGGTTTGACTACGGGGATGAGGCCGCCGTGCGCAATCTGGCCGCCCGGCTGAACAAAGCCGGGGAGGCCCTCCTGCAAGAGGGTGTGGAGCTGCTCTACCACAACCATAACTGTGAGCTGCGCCGGGTAAATGATCAAAAACGTGCCTATGACATTTTGCTGGAGGAGACCGATCCCCGGTTTGTGAACTTTGAGTTCGACAGCTACTGGTTTACCGAGGGTGGTGCCAACGCGCTGGCCTGGATGCAGCGGCTGGGCCATCGCATGAAGCTGTGGCATATCAATGACCGGGGCAGCCGGGTACAGGGCCCTGCCATGACCCCCATCCTGAAAACCGACAGCATGGAACTGGGCACCGGCAACATGGATCTGGACAGCCTGCTGGAACAGGCCCTGAATGTCAACGTGGACGCGGTGATTCTGGAGAGCCACCGCAACTGGATTGACGGCAGTCCGGTGAAAAGCGCGCAGGTCAGCGCGCAATTCCTGAACCGGATTCCAGGATAAAATCCAAGAAAAGGCAGAGCGAAAGGAGAAATACCTATGAAAGCCACTTTTGAAAGTGTACAGGGCAAAGTTGCCGTTGTGACCGGCGCAAGCAGAGGCATCGGCGAAGCCATCGCACGGGCTTTTGCAGCCAACGGCATGAAAGTGGTGCTGGCCGCACGCAGTGAGGAACAGGGCCGGAAGGTGGCAAGTGAGATCGTTGCACAAGGCGGTGATGCCGTCTTTGTCCGTACGGATTGCAGTGATCCCGCACAGATCAAGGCTCTGGTAGAGAAAG
>CAUEKL010000162.1 GCA_959018215.1 uncultured Gemmiger sp. | reverse complement strand
ATGTTGCCCAGACCCAGCACGGCGGTGCCATTCGTGACCACCGCCACCGTGCGGCCCTTGAGGGTGTAGGTATAAACATCATCGGGGTTTTCCTTGATTTTGCGGCAGGGTTCGGCCACGCCGGGGGTGTAGGCGGTGGACAGGGCGTCCTTGTCCCGCACTTCCACCAGGCTGTTGACGGTCAGTTTGCCACGATGAGCCTTGTGCATGGCAAGAGCGGCGGCATTGTAATCCATGAGTCGACTTCCTTTCTTGAATGGTCTGTCCCCCGCCGGCAAAGCGGGGAGCGTATCAGTGTTCGTGATGGGGTTCCAGCTGGGCGGCGCCGTAGTTGGACTCCAGGCGGATGACGCAGAAATGATCGGGCCAGCGCTCCCGCACCGCATCCCGCAGGGCGGTGGTCAAGTTGGTTCCGCGGTGATCCCGGGCGGAAAGATATTCCGGCGGCACGGCACAGTCAAACACCACGTTGGTGTGGCTGTTGCCGGGCACGATGCGCAGGTCATGAATGGCTGCGGCCGGTTCCAGTTCAGCCGCCTTGTTGCGGACAAATTCCCGCAGTTCATTGGCGTGGGGGTCATCCACCACCACCGGGTCATAGTGGATGGTGGCAGTCAGGCCGTCGTCCCGGGCCAGGTCCCGCTCGATGGTGTCGATGACATCATGGCTGGCCAGCACATCGGCGGCCGCGGACATCTCCACATGGAAGCTGACCAGGCGGTTGCCGGGGCCGTAATCGTGGAGCATCAGGTCATGGATGCCCAGCACGCCGGGATACTTCATGACCTTCTCCTCAATGTGGCGGATCAGGGTCGGGTCGGGCGCAGCGCCCAGGATGGGGTCCAGGGTATCCCGCACCAGGCCGAAGCCGCTGTACAGGATGAAGGCCGCCACGGCCAGGCCGGCCAGACCGTCCAGACGGTTGATGCCGGTGAGGGAGGCCGCCAGGCTGGCCACCAGGACCGCCGAAGTGGACACCACGTCGTTGCGGGCGTCGGCGGCAGTGGCGATGAGGGTTTCGGACCCGATGAGGGTACCGATCTTACGATTGAAAGCAGAGATCCACACCTTGATCAGGATGGATGCCACCAGCACCGCCCCTGTGAGCAGACCGAACTCCACCACCGAGGGATGGATCAGCTTGGCCACGCTCTCCTTGAGCAGTTCAATGCCGATGACCAGGATCATTACCGACACAGCCAGCCCGGCCAGGTATTCGTACCGGGCGTGGCCGAAGGGATGCTTGTCGTCCGCCGGGCGGGCCCCCAGGCGGAATCCCACCAGGCTGACCACACTGGAACCGGCATCGGACAGGTTGTTTACACCGTCGGCGGCGATAGCCACGCTGCCGAACAGGGTACCGACGGTAAATTTACCGGCGAACAGAAGCAGGTTGCAGAAAATACCGGCCACGCAGGCCAGGTTGCCGTACGCGGCGCGCACGGAAGGTTTGGAGGTGTCTTCACTGTCTTTGATGAACAAACGGATGAGCCAACGGGTCACGGCCCGGTCTCCCCTTTCTGTAAATGAACGGATACGCAAAAATGGTTCCTGTTGAAAAAGCAGCGGAGCCGCACAAAGGCGAGTCCGCTGTGTAAGGTGTTTTCGGTTTACGCCCCGCCGAAAGGCAGGTCGCTTTTCAGGCGCGATCAGTCACGCACGATGCAGGCGTCACGCTCGGGGCCCACAGAGATATACTTGATGCGGCAGCCCACAGCCTGTTCCAGGTATTCCACATAGGCGCGGGTTTCGGCGGGCAGGTCCTCGTACTTGCGCACGCCGGTGATGTCGCAGTGCCAACCCTTCATCTCCTTGATGACCGGCTGGGCATCGTCCAGGGTCTTGCCGGTGGGGAAACGGCCGGTCACGGTGCCGTCGGCCAGGCGGTAGGATTCCACCACGGGGATGGTTTCCATATAGTCCAGCACGTCCAGCAGGGTCAGCGCCAGCTCATCGCAGCCCTGGCACTGCACACCGTAGCGGCTGGCCACCACGTCGAAGGGACCCACGCGGCGGGGACGGCCGGTGGCGGCGCCGTACTCATGGCCGTGCTCACGCAGCACGTCCTTTTCGGCTTCGGTCATGGCCAGTTCGGCGGTGAAGGGGCCTTCACCCACGCAGGAGGAATAGGCCTTCATGATGCCCACGGACAGGTTCAGCTTGCGGCCCGGGATGCCGGCGCCGATGGGGGCGTAGGAGCTGATGGTATTGGAGCTGGAAGTGTAGGGGTAGATGCCGTAGTCGATATCACGCAGGGCACCCAGCTGGGCCTCGAACATGATCTTCTTGCCGGCATCGTCGGCCTGGGCCAGGTAGTCGCCCACATCGCAGATGTAATCCTTGAAGGCGGCGGAGTAATGCTCGCACCAGGCCCACATCTCTTCCACGCTGACCGGCTTCTGGTCGTAGATGTTGACCATGGTCAGGTTCTTGGATTCCACAATGGTCTCCAGACGCTTGCGCACCCCTTCGTCCATATGGACCAGGTCACCCATGCGCAGGGTCTTCTTCATGAATTTGTCGCCGTAGGTGTAGGCGATGCCGCGCTTGGTGGAACCGAACTGGGCGCCGGTCTTGGAAAGACGGGCTTCCTCCAGACCATCCTGTTCCACATGGAAAGGCATGGTGATGGTGGCGCGGTCGGAAATCTTCAGGTTGGCGGGGCTGATCTCAACGCCCTGTTCCCGCAGCGCGGCAATTTCCTTCTCCAGATGGGCAGGGTCGATGACCATGCCGCCGCCCATGACGCAGACCACGTTGGGACGCAGGATGCCGGAGGGGATCAGGTTCAGCACGAATTTGCCGCGCTCGTTCTTGACGGTATGGCCGGCGTTGTCACCGCCCTGGTACCGTGCGACGATGTCGTAATCCTGGCTGAGAAGGTCGACCATACGGCCCTTTCCTTCGTCGCCCCAGTTGATGCCGGTAATTGCAGTAAGCATGTTTTGTAACCTCTCTTTTTGGTTCAATGTACAGCCTTTTCCGCCCGGCCCCTTCAGAGGCCGATTTGTTCAAACCGGGATACGCCGCCGGGTATGATTATACCAGAGATTGTCCCAAAATACAAGGCGCGCCCCGCAGGTTCGCACAAAACTTGCAGGGCGCGGCACAGTTTTTATTGGGCGGCACGGGCAGCTGCCACCGCGTCAAGGAGCGGCTGGGCTTCAGGCGCCGTCAGGATGTAGAAACCGTGGTCATCCTCATATACCACATCCACCAGATCCCGGTACGGCAGTTCGTCAATGCGCACGCTGGGGTCGGCAATGAGGAACACCTCCCCTTCCGGCGGGTCAACATGGGATTTGACCTGCAGCCATCCGTGCAGATCCATCCGGCTCAGATCGGTGACATCCCACATTTCCAGGGTGCCGTCGGAAAGCTCGGTCATGACGTTGGCAAACCAGAAGGTGGCATACCCCTGTGTATACCCGTTCTCCACCAGCCAGTCGCAGATGGTTTCCAGGTGCGGTTCCCCCCGGGGCGGAACCTCTATGAAGCGCAGCGTGGTCGAGGTACTGACCCCCAGAAATGCCGCCGCAAAAACCACCGCCAGCCCCTGCCTGGGCAGGCCGCGGCGCAGCGGGAAGGTTTCCCCTTCTATCCCCAGTACCGCAAAGGCCAGGGGCAGTACGGGCAGCCAATAGCTGCCGTTGCCGCCGACCATATCGTTCAAAAAGGCAAACGCAACGCCGTCCACCAGCAGGCAGGACAGAAAGACTGCCAGGACGGACCCCTGAATAAAGGAGAGTTCCCTGCGGCGCAGCAGCAGATGGACCACCGAGGCCAGGAGCACGCCGGCGATCACCAGCCCCAGCGTTCCCAGAATTCCCTGCAGGCTGAAAAGCGGAATAGGGTCGCCGAAATCCAACACGCCGGTATCTCCCGGATATCCGAAAAGGGTCAGGAAGTTGGCCCACGTCTTGAGCAGATACTCAAAGTTCATGGATGTCCAGTTGCGGCTGCCCTGGTCGGAAAAGGTGTGGTTGGCCGCCAGTATCTTGACATTGATTGCATACCCCGCCAGAGAAAAGGCAGCCGCCCACAGTGCCCCGCCCGCCAGCCGGACCTGGGGAATGGTACGGGGGTGTTCCAGCGGAGCCCGGTTCCAGCGCCAGGCCAGCAGCACCAGGGCCGCCGCCACCAGCGGGACATACAGGTTCATCAGAATACGGATACCGTTCAGCCCTGCGGCAAAAGACAAAATTGCCAGCAGCGCAATCCGAACCCCTGTGCGGCGAGCGGAATTGAGCCGCGCGGTAATGCGGAGCACCAGGCCCATACTGAGCATGACAAAGATCATATGCACATAGTAAAAGCCGCCGAACACGCAATGGAACAGCTGCCAGAACCCAAAGGGACACAGCATGGCTCCCGCCAGCCAGGGCACGCTTTTTCGCAAACCGGTACCGTATAGGAAGTACAGCCCGGACGCCGCCGCCAGCGCAGACAGAATGGCCTGGGCCAGTGTGCGGGCCGCATGCCAATTGTGGGGAAAGACCCAAAGTCCCAGTTTGAACAGCAGTTGCTCACAGAACACCCGCAGTTCGGTGGAGTAGTACCAGGCGGTGGAAAGGAATCCGCCTTCCTTATTCAGCTGTGCTGCCAGAACCATTTCGGAAGCCATGTCGCTGTCCAGCAAAGAGCGGCCGTATGCCACCATAAAGAATACGCCGAACAGCCAGGCACCGAGCAGCCAGACCCACGGAATCACCGCCCAGAACAGCCGGCCCGGCGTTTTCTTTGTCTTAACTGCGCACACCGTTCGCGCCTCCCTTTTTCAGCAACGGATGGCGGGACCCGTCCGGTTCCTGCACAACGGTGTGTTCCAGCTGTGCCTGCAGGGCAGCCCGGACATCCGCAACATAGCGGCGGCGCAGGTCGGCACGCTCGGCGATTTCAGCTTCGGTCAGCCCCTCGGTTTTGGCTTTATGGGCCAGTTCGTTGATGCGGTCAATTTCGTGTTTCTGCATGGTTTTCCCCCATAAAATTCCGGCTGTACCGGAAACATTCCCGTTCAGTATACCATGTTTGAAAGCAAATTGGAATGTCGTGCTGTACATTTTGAGAAAATGATGTATAATGAGGAAGTATCACTACACTAAAGAAGACAGGAGAAATCCCATGAAACTGAAGAACATGACCCGCGCGGCAGCCGCACTGACCGCCGCTGCGCTGACCTTGGGACTGGCCGGATGCGGCAAGCAGGAAGCCGAAGCCGTCAGCTTCCCCGAGACCGCCACGGCGGAATCTTCCGCTTCCACGGAAGAGACTGCCGACCCCTATGCCTATCTGGCCGACTTCGATTACAGCTCGGTCTTTGACGACAACGGGTATCTGACCGGTGTGACCGCCTCCGATTACATTGCTGTGCCGGATGATCTCGGCCTGACCCTTTCGGATGAAGCCAACACCGTCACCGACGCGGAT
>CAUEKL010000161.1 GCA_959018215.1 uncultured Gemmiger sp. | reverse complement strand
CCGGAAGGGCTGGACGGGTATTCCCTGGGGGACCTGATGCGCCAGGGGGCCGAGCGGGCGGGGGCGGAGTACCGCTATGCCCAGCTGACCGGCGCCGACCTCACCGGCGAGGTCAAGCATCTGCAGACGGATGACGGGGAAGTGCTGGCCCGCACGGTGGTGCTGGCCCCCGGCGCCTCTCCCCGTCCTCTGGGCCTGCCAAACGAGAAGGAACTCATCGGCCGGGGCATGGGCTACTGCGCCGCCTGTGACGGGATGCTCTACCGGGGCAAGACGGTGGTGGTCGTGGGCGGCGGCAACACGGCGGTGGGGGATGCGCTGCATCTGGCCAATCTGTGCCAGAAGGTATACCTGGTGCATCGCCGGGATACCCTGCGCGCCCCGGCACCCAACGTCCGCGCCCTGGAAAACAGCGGGGTGGAGATCGTCTGGAATGCCCGCCCGGCGGAACTGGTCCAGGGGGAGGATGGTCGTCTGTGCGCCCTGAAGGTGGAGGATGTGCACACCGGCGCCATCCGGGAACTGGCCTGTGACGGCGTGTTTGCGGCCATCGGCCGCGTGCCGGACACCCAGCTCTTCCGGGAGCAGGTGACCTGCGACGCCGCCGGGTATTTTGCCGCCGACGAAACCACCCGCACCAACCTGCCCGGCGTCTTTGCGGTGGGCGATGCCCGCGCCAAGGCGGTGCGCCAGGTGGTCACCGCCACCGCCGACGGCGCCGTGGCCGTGCACTTTGCCCAGGAGTATCTGGCAGGGGTGGAGGGGTAAGGCGTTTCTCCGGCTCTTGAATTGTGCGGCGGGCATCTGGCGGGAAGTATAAACCTGTTATTGACATTATCAGTGATAGGGTTTATGATGATATAAAATTTGATAGAAAGCGAGGTGCTTCATTATGAAAAACAGCAAAATCAATGGGACAGCTGAATATCTTTGGAGGACCTCGGTTGCACTATAAGTTTTTCATGGGATTTCTTGTGCCGTGGTTTGTCAGCCACGGCTTTTTTATTTGCTTTTGGTGTGCGCTTTGGTTCTTCCTGGATATCCAGACAAAAACCGCTAATCGAGTAAGTTGGTCTGATCTATGGAGGATTTTATGATTCATCTTAAAGCAATTACAGAAGATAACTTTATGGATGCATTTTCCCTGAAACTTGCACCGGAGCAGGAACGCTTTGTTTCACACCCTGTTCGCAGCCTTGCACAGGCGTATGTGTACAGGGAGCAGTGCCAGCCGTTCGGAATCTATGAAGGCGACAGGATGGTTGGGTATGTCATGGTGATTTACGATTATGACATCCCAGAATATGATATATGGCACATGATGATTGAGCAGGCGGAACAGGGAAAAGGGTATGGAAAGTTCGCACTGGACAAGGTGCTTGCGTATATCAAAAACAAGCCCTTCGGCGTTTCCGATCGAGTGACTTTGACCTGTAACAAAGAGAACAGTCGGGCGCTGAACTTGTACAAAAGCAAGGGTTTTGCAGAAACGGGCGCAGAGGATGGGGAGGAAATCGAATTGTCGCTGATGATTCGGTAACAGGAAATTCTGCGGCGCTGCTGCGCTAAACAGTAACAAAACACACCGCCCCCGGTCCTGTACAGGACCGGGGGCGGTGCTTTATTTCAGCAAAGGAGTGTCGGAATCATCAGGCGTCGTCGTCGGCCATGTTGCCCAGCGCCTTGGCCTGCTCGATGACCTTGCCTTCCAGCATCTGGGGCAGGGTCTCATAGCGGACGAAGGTGAAGGTATAGTGACCGCGGCCCTGGGTCAGCTGCCGCAGGAAGGTGGTAAAGTCCTGCATCTCGGCCATGGGCACTTCGGCGTCCACCACCTGGCCGCCTTCCTCGTCCGGGTTCATGCCCAGCACGCGGCCGCGGCGCTTGGTCACTTCGCCCATGATATCGCCGGTGTTCTCCGCCGGGACATGGACCTGCAGGGTGCCGATGGGTTCCAGCAGCACCGGGCTGGCTTCGGGGATGGCGGCCTTGTACGCCAGCTTGGCGGCCATGATGAAGGCCATTTCGCTGGAGTCCACGGGATGGTAACTGCCGTCCAGCAGGGTGGCCTTCATGCCCACCATGGGGTAGCCGGCCAGCACGCCGTGGGCAGCGGCCTGACGCACGCCCTTTTCCACCGCGGGGAAGAAGTTCTTCGGCACGCTGCCGCCGAACACCTTCTCCTCAAACTGGATGTCGTCCCCCTCGCAGGGCTCGAACTGAATCCACACGTCACCGAACTGGCCGTGGCCGCCGGTCTGCTTCTTGTGGCGGCCCTGGGCCTTGCAGGTCTTGCGGATGGATTCACGGTAGGGCACACGGGGCACCTCCAGGGTGATCTCCACGCCGAACTTGTTCTTCAGCTTGGCCACGGCCACTTCCAGATGCTGGGTGCCCAGGCCGGCAATGACCTGCTGCTTGGTCTCGGGGTCCACCGTGAAGGTGATGGACGGGTCTTCTTCCATCAGGCGGTTCAGCGCGCCGGAAACCTTGCCCTCATCCCCCTTCTTGGCCACCTTGACGGCCATGCGGTAGCAGGCGGTGGGGTAATCGGGAGCGGGCAGGCTCACCACCCGGGCGGGGTCGCACAGGGTGTCGCCGGTCTTGGCGGTGGTCAGCTTGGCCACCGCGCCGATGTCACCGGCCACGATGGCCGGGGTGTCGCTCTGGCGCTTGCCGCAGACGGTCAGGGTCTTGCCCAGACGCTCCGGCTGCCCGGTGCGGGCGTTGATGACGTTGGAGGTGGCGCTCAGCTTGCCGGCCAGCACCTTGATGAAGCTCAGCTTGCCCACGAAGGGGTCGGCCACCGTCTTGAAGACGTAGGCGCAGGTGGGGGCGGATTCATCCACCGCGATCTCCACCGGGTTGCCGTCCTTGTCCTCGGCTACCTGGGCGGCGGCTTCGGCGGAGGGCAGCAGTTCCTTCAGGTTGTACACCAGCATGTCCATGGCCTGCATGTTCACGGCGCTGCCGCAGAACACAGGGGTGATCTGGCCGGTGCGCACACCGGCAGCCATGCCGGAAACGATCTCCTCGGTGGTGAACTCCTCGCCCTCAAAGAACTTTTCCATCAGGGCCTCGTCGGTCTCGGCAATGGCCTCGTTCATGGCCTGGATCAGGCCCTCGAACCGGTGGCCGATGTCCGGCAGGTCCACCTGGACCTGTTTGCCGCCCTCATACTTGAAGGCTTTCTGGCTGAACAGGTTGATGTACACGATGGTGCCGTCATCCAGACGGGCGGGCACCACGCAGGGGCAGATGGAGGGGCCGAACTTGATCTTCAGCTGCTCCAGGATCTTGAAGTAATCGGCATTTTCCAGGTCGGCCTTGGTCACAAAGACCATGCGGGCCTTGTTGTTTTTCAGCGCCAGGGCATAGGCTTTTTCGGCGCCGACGGTGACGCCGGAACGGCCGGACACACAGATCAGCACGCTCTCGGCGGCGCGGATGCCCTCACAGGCACCGGACTCAAAGTCAAACAGGCCGGGTACGTCGATCAGGTTGTACTTGGTCCCGTCGATCTCCACCGGCACCACGCTGGAATTCAGCGAGGCCTTGCGCTTGGCTTCCTCGGGGTCAAAGTCGCTGGCGGTGGTGCCGTCTTCCACACGGCCCATGCGCTCGGTCGCGCCGCTCATATACAGAAGTGCTTCCACCAAAGTGGTCTTGCCGCAGCCGGCATGGCCGGCCACCAGAATGTTGCGGATGTCCTTGTTGGCGTATTCCATCGTATTCAAACCTCTTTTCGCGCCGGGCCCGGTCCCACGCAGCAACTCAAATTCCGACCGTTCGGCGTTATGTGATGGGGGTGGCGGGCCGCGCCCGTTCCCCGAATGATTCTACTTTACCACATGTTTGGAGAAAATTAAACAGTTTTTTTGGCAAAGCTATAAAAATTTTGTAAATAAAAACAAAGCGAAAGGCCGGTTTTGCGTTGGAACGTGGTTTGCGTTTGGCGGCTTTCACCGGTCCAGGCGCAGCACCGCCACCGTGATGTCGTCCTGTCTGGCCCCGGACCGGCGCACGGCGCTGTCCGCCACCGCTTTGGCCACCTGGTCGGGGGTGTGGTCCAGCCGGGCACACAGCTGCAGCTGCTCCACCAGCCAGTCGCTGCCGTCGCACAGGGCCCCGTCGGACACCAGCACCACCATGTCCCCCTCGGCCAGACTCAGGGCGGTGGACCGCCCCACCACCGAATCGCTCACTCCCATGGGCAGGCTGGGGGCTTCCAGCACCCGGGCCACCCCGTCCCGCACCAGAAAGCTGGGGGCGGCCCCCGCCTTGAACAGTCCGGCCCGCCCGGTGTACAGGTCCACCGTCAGCAGGTCCAGGGTAGCGCCGGATTCCTGGTCGGCGCACTTCATGCCCAGGGCCACGTTCACCAGCCGGGCGGCGCTCTCGGCGGCAAAGCCCGCCCGCAGCAGCTGGGCGGTGAGCTTGGCGGCCATCCGGCCGTCCACCGCGGCGGCCTTGCCGGTGCCCATGCCGTCGCACAGCAGCATCTGGGCCCGGCCCGCCCGGTCACAGAACTGGTCGCAGGCGTCCCCGCTCACCGTCTGGGGCGGGGCGGGACGGCTGGCCAGCCCGAACGACGGCACAAACAGCGGCCGCTCCCCGAAGCGCAGCATGCTCACCGTGCGGCACTGGGCCACCTCCGGCAGGTCCAGGTCCCGGCGGCAGATGTGTCCCACCTCCCGGGCCAGGCCCCGCAGCTCCTCCTCAGAAAATTTCATCCGTGGCACCGTCACATTCACCGTGATACGCCCGGCCACATCACTGACGGCGCTGCATTCCAGCGGTTCCAGCCCCAGGGAGGAAAAGAGATTGGCCACCTTGGCCTGGCGCCGGGGATCGGGCAGGCCCGCCTGGCCCAGCCGGGCCGCCATCTGGGCCAGGGCGGAGGCCATGGCGCTGTACTGCTCGGTCAAAGCCCCCCGCAGCAGGCTGGCCCGGGCCCGGGTCTGGCGGCGGCTGATCCACAGGCGGTACCCGTGGGTCACCGCCCCGCACAGGTCGCTGGGGTGGGTGCAGACGCTCAGCTGCCCGGGCAGGTCCTCTAACTCCACACGCCCCCGGGCGTCCAATGCGCCCCGCAGCTTGTACAGCCCGTCCACCGCCGTGGAATACCCCCGGATCCAGCAGCTGGACCGCCGCTCACACTGCTGGCAGACATGGCGGGCGGTGTACTCCACCACAAAGTCGAAGGTCTCTCCCTTGGGGGGCAGCTGACGCTCGCACACCTCGTTCACCGTGTCCGCAATGTCCGAAAGGCTGTCCGCGATCCCGGACAGACGCCGGGCGGCGCCGCTCAGGGTCTGGCTCACCACCGGCGGGGCCGGCGGGGGAAAGATGCCCCGCAGCAGGTTGGGCGGGCAGGCCAGGTATCCCAGCACGCCCACGGCGGCGGAACCGCACAGCCACAGCGCCCCGGCGGTGGTGGG
>CAUEKL010000160.1 GCA_959018215.1 uncultured Gemmiger sp. | reverse complement strand
GCATACATCCACCGCCGGAAACACAGAGGCGCGGGCAACATCAGTATCCGCAGGTTTTCGGCCAGCCAGGCAGCGGCCGCGGAGAAAGGGTTTCCCGCCGAAGGCGATGCACGGCACGCATCGGCCTGGGTCCGCCGCCGAACAGGGACGGAACTGTCATGCCGAAAGGCATGTTGCGCTGTGTTGTATGCAATGTACCATTATATTGCATTTTGTGCCGGTTTTCAAGCCGGTTTTTTTATTGCCTTCGGGTGATCGGGAAGCCGCAGACAAACCAAGGCGGAGAGCACCTCTGCCGGATGTGCCGCATACAATGGACTGTATGCGGGGCACAGCACGAAAGGAAGGTTTTTCAAGATGAAACAGTACAAAGTTGGCGTTGTAGGTGCCACCGGCATGGTGGGCCAGCGGTTCGTGACCCTGCTGGCGCAGCACCCCTGGTTCCACATCACCGCGCTGGCGGCTTCCGCCCGTTCGGCCGGCAAGACCTATGAGCAGGCGGTGGGCAGCCGCTGGGCCATGCAGACTCCCATGCCGGACAGCGTCAAGGATATGGTCGTGATGGATGCCTCCGACGTGCAGGCCGTGGCCGCCAAGGTAGACTTTGTCTTCTGCGCCGTGAATATGAAGAAGGATGAGATCAAGGCGCTGGAAGAAGCC
The DNA here is from genome assembly GCA_959018215.1 of uncultured Gemmiger sp. GTDB lineage: Bacteria > Bacillota > Clostridia > Oscillospirales > Ruminococcaceae > Gemmiger. The sequence continues at coordinate 4,783 of CAUEKL010000160.1, read as the reverse complement.
TACGCCAAGGCCGAATGCCCGGTGGTCTCCAACAACAGCGCCCACCGTTTCACCCCCGACGTGCCCATGGTGGTGCCTGAGATCAACGCCGAGCATATCGAGATCATCCCCGCCCAGCGCAAGCGCCTGGGCACCAAGCGCGGCTTCATTGCCGTCAAGAGCAACTGCAGCCTGCAGAGCTATGTGCCCGCCCTGCATCCTTTGCGCGGCTACGGCATCACCAAGTGCCTGGTCTGCACCTACCAGGCCATCTCCGGCGCCGGCAAGACCTTTGAAACCTTCCCGGATATCCTGGACAATGTCATTCCCTACATCGGCGGCGAGGAAGAAAAGAGCGAGCAGGAACCCCTGAAGCTGTGGGGCCACATCGAAGGCGACCGCATCGTGTCCGCCGACGGCCCGTCCTTCACGGCCCAGTGCCTGCGGGTGCCGGTTTCCGACGGCCATGTGGGTGCAGTGTTCGTGAGCTTTGAGCACAAGCCCACCAAGGAGGAGATCCTGTCCGCCTGGGCCGGATTCCACGGCGCCGCCCAGGACCTGAACCTGCCCAGCGCCCCCAAACAGTTCCTGCATTACTTTGAGCAGAACGACCGTCCCCAGCCCAAGCTGGACCGCATGCTGGAAAACGGCATGGCCGTGAGCATCGGCCGCCTGCGGGAGGACACCCAGTACGATTACAAGTTTGTCTGCCTTTCCCACAACACCCTGCGCGGTGCGGCGGGCGGCGCTGTGCTGCTGGCCGAACTGCTGGCCGCCAAGGGCTACCTGGACTGATGCCCTGCCCTTGCCTTTTGTGATCAAGAAGGAGAACCCCTATGAAGAAGCCTGTCTTTACCGGTGCCGGTGTGGCCATTATCACCCCCATGAACCAGGACGGCACGGTCAATTTTGAAGAGCTGGGCCGCATCATCGACAACCAGATTGAGAACGGCACCGACGCCATTATCATCTGCGGCACCACTGGCGAATCCGCCACCCTGACCCATGAGGAACATGTGGCCTGCATCCGCTACGCTGTGGAGCACACCGCCCACCGTGTCCCGGTGGTGGCGGGCACCGGCTCCAACCACACCGATTACGCCATCACCCTCTCCCATGAGGCGGAAAAGGCCGGGGTGGACGCCCTGCTGCTGGTCACCCCCTACTACAACAAGGCCAGCCAGGCCGGTCTGGTGGCCCATTTCACCGCCATCGCCAACTCGGTCTCCCTGCCTTGCATCCTGTACAATGTGCCTTCCCGCACCGGGTGCAACATCCAGCCCGCCACCCTGGCGAAGCTGGCCAAGGTGCCCAACATCAACGCGGTGAAGGAAGCCAGCGGCAACATCTCCCAGGTGGCGGAAGTGGCCGCCCTGTGTGGGGATGAGCTGAACATCTATTCCGGCAACGACGACCAGATCGTGCCCATCCTGTCTTTGGGCGGCAAGGGCGTGATCAGCGTGCTGTCCAACGTAGCGCCCCGCCAGGCGCACGACATCTGCCAGGCCTGGTTTGACGGCAAGCCTACCGAAAGCCTGCGCCTGCAGCTGGAGGCCCTGGAGCTGTGCCACGCCCTGTTTGCCGATGTGAACCCCATCCCGGTCAAGTGGGCCATGAACCGTCTGGGCTGGGCCGCCGGTCCCCTGCGCCTGCCTTTGTGCCAGCCCGATGAGGCCGTGCAGCAGCGCCTGGAAACTGCCATGAAGCAATATGGTCTTCTGAAAGACTGAATCTGAGCCACAGGGCCCGCTGTGTTCCGCCGTGCAGGCGGGCCGCCGCGGGCCCTGTGTGTCTTTTTGGGTAACTATAATAAAGGAAGTGGATTTACCAATGACGAATCTGATCATTCAGGGCATCGGCGGCCGTATGGGCCACGCTCTGCTGGAAAAAATTGCCGCCCGTGACGACTGCCGTGTGGTAGCCGGTGTGGACCAGAAGGCCGGAGATGTGAACGGGATTCCCGTATACGCTTCGGTGAATGATCTGCCCGCCGACACCAATGGTGTGCTCATCGATTTTACCTCTCCCGCCGGGGCGGTGGCCGCCGCCGAGTACGGCGCCGGGCACGGCATTCCCTGTGTCATCTGCTCCACCGGCCTGAGCAAGGAGCAGGAGTCCCGTCTGGAAGCGGCCAGCGAGAAAGTGGCAATCTTCCGCAGTGCTAACATGTCGGTGGGCATCAATGTACTCATCGAACTGTGCAAGCGGGCGGTCACCCTGTTTGACGGTGAGTTCGACATCGAGATTGTGGAGAAGCACCACCACAACAAGCTGGACGCTCCCAGCGGCACCGCCCTGATGATTGCGGACGCCATCAACGCCCAGGCCGGCGGCAAGTATGAATATGTGTACGACCGCCATGAAGTACGGCAGAAGCGCGGTGCCCAGGAACTGGGCATCAGCTCGGTGCGCGGCGGCGGCATCGTGGGTGACCACGATGTGCTGTTCTGCGGCGCCGAGGAAGTGGTGACCCTGAGCCATGTGGCCCAGAGCCGCGGCGTCTTTGCGGACGGAGCTATCCAGGCCGCCTTGTTCCTGAACGACCGGGGCCCCGGATACTACACCATGAGCGATATGCTGCAAGGGAAACTGTCATGCGTATAAGGAAAACCGCTCTGGCTGCCGGACTGCTGGCGTCTGCCATGCTTGTGTCCCTGGCGGGCTGCGGGACTGGCAGAACGGAGGAGACTTCCGCTGCCGCGGAAAACACCATCCAGAGCACCCCTGCCCCCACGCCGGAGCCCACACCGGAACCCACACCCACAGTGGAGACGGTGCGTTTTTCCGCCAGCGGCGACAACCTGATCCATGAAGGGCTGTACAACCAGGCCCGACGCCGGGCCCAGGAACAGGGCAAGGACGGGTACGACTTCACCTTCGCCTACGAGAATCTGCGGGATTTTTATGCCGGATACGATGTGAACTGGCTCAACCAGGAGACCCTGGTCAACGACGCCTTTGAACCTTCCGGCTATCCCCTGTTCTCCACCCCCACCGGCATCACCGATGCTTTGTACGATATCGGGTTCCGGGTGTTCAGCACCTCCAACAACCACAGTTACGACAAGGGTTCCCAGGGGATCGACTCCTCCATGGCACACTGGGCTTCCATGCCCGACGATGTGGTGACCGCCGGGTTCTACCCCCTGACTGAGGAAGCCAAAGCCCGATCGGATGGGCTCAGCTACCAGACGGTCAACGGGATCACCATCGGGTATCTTTCCTACACCGAGTACACCAACGGAATTCCCACCCCTTCGGATGCCGAGCACGGGGTTGTGTACCTGGATGATACCGATACCATCTCCGCCCAGATGGCCGAAATGCGCCCCAACTGCGATGTGCTGGTGGTCAGCTGTCACTGGGGCGTGGAAGGCAGCCACGACGTGGCCGACACCCAGCGCGAAACGGCCCAGTGGCTGGCCGACCAGGGCGCGGACCTGATCATCGGCACCCATCCCCATGTGACCCAGACCGCTGAATGGCTGACCGCCGCGGACGGCCGCCCGGTGTTCGTGGCCTATTCCCTGGGAAATTTCATCAGTGCCCAGTCGTCCCCCGACAATATGATCGGTGCCATCCTGAGTGTCAGCTTTCAAAAGACCACCCAGCCGGACGGCAGCAGCACCACGGTGGTACAAGACCCGCAGCTGATTCCCACCGTGACCCAGTATGAAAACGGATATGCGGATATCCGGGTGTATCTGTTCCGGGATTACACCGACGAGCTGGGAGCGGCCCATGGCAACTTTGCCCTGAGCCGCGACTACATACAGCAGGTACTGGAAACCAGCATCGACCCTACATTTTTGGTATTGGAGTAAACGGGCTAGACCCGGATCGCAGAAAGGATCTGAGGAATCATGTATGGCGTAAGCAAGATCAGCAGTGAACAGAACATCATGCTCACCACCTTTCCCGGTGCACAGTACAGCGCCCAGAGCCTGGCGGAACACCTGGATGTCTTCGCCAAGGCCGGCATCGTAGTGGATATGATCTGCCAGAGTGCCCCCCGGGGCAGCGAGGTGGATTTCAGCTTCACCACCAGTTACGACAACTTCACCGCCGTGATGGTGGCCCTGCCCGACGCCGTCAAGAGCAAGCCGCCCCTGATTTCCGGCGGATACAGCAAGATCAACCTGTTCGGTGAGGAGATGGTCACCAGCTGCGGCGTGGCCGCCCGGGCCCTGCAGGCCCTGGCCCAGGTCAGCGTGGAGGTGGTGCTCATCACCACCAGCGATCTGGACATCTCGCTTCTGGTCCGTCAGCAGGATGAGGATGTGGCCCTGGAAGCTTTGCGCAAAGCCTTTGCCCTGTAATACATCAAAGCCCCGCCGGGTCTGTGCTGGATGCACCGAATGCCCGGCGGGGCTTTTCTGTTTTCTATGGGCAGGAATCAGGATTCCGGCAGGATTTCCTCTTCCCGGATTTTGGGGCGGCGGGTAAATACCTTGGAGGCAAACACCGGCATGTACAGAACCGCATACACCACCAGCATGATGAGCACATCCGACCAGGGGATGACCTGATTGCTGATCTCAGCAGAGTTGGTATACACCACGATCAGGTTGTTGTTGAAGTAGTGCAGCAGCACCGGCACCCAGATGTTGTTGGTCTTGAGGTACGCCCAGGCAAAGAAGACCCCCAGCGCCACACAGCCGATGATCTGGCTGGCCAGGCTTTGCAGGGAAGTTTCGGGGCTGTAATAGAACAGGTTCAGCGGCAGATGCCAAAGTCCCCACGCAACCCCCAGCACCAGGACCCCCAACCGGGGCCCGAACTTCTGCTGCAGACGGGGCTGCAG
>CAUEKL010000159.1 GCA_959018215.1 uncultured Gemmiger sp. | reverse complement strand
ACAGGTCGGTGCGGGTCCAGTCGAAGATGGGCATGAAGTTGTAGCAGATGACCTTCACGCCGAACTGGGACAGGTTGCGGATGCACTGCTTGTAGTTCTCGATGAGGGCGTCACGGGTGGGCAGGCCGATCTTGATGTCGTCGTGCACGTTGACAGACTCCACCACGTCGGCGTTGAAGCCGGCAGCTTCGATCTGGTCCACGACCTTCTTGATCTCGTCCACTTCCCAGACTTCGCCGGGCATCTTGTCATGCAGGGCCCAGACGATGGTGGAAACGCCGGGGATCTGTTTGATGTCGCCCAGGGTGATGGGGTCGTTGCCTTCCCCATACCAGCGCCATCCCATTTGCATAGGCATAGGTTGTCCTCCTTTATATTGGGTTCAAATCACACTCCAAAGGAGCGTTGGATTACTGCAGGGCTTCGTGCAGGGTCTTGCGCACGGCGCCGGGGCCGGCCAGTTCCGCCACGAAGTAGTTTTCGATCTTGTCGGCCAGAACGGTCTGGGTCAGATCGGTGCCGAAGATGGAGGCATTGTTCAGGATGCCCTTCAGCTGGCCGTTGTAGGTTTCGGGCTTGCCCACCTCGATGCCGGCGAGCTTGGCCTGCAGGTCGTCCTTCAGCGGGTCGGCGGAAACTTCGAAAGCCTTGCCTTCGTCGTCCACAGCCAGCAGGTACCGCAGCCAGCCGGCCAGGGCCAGCGGAATGGAGACCAGGGTGTTCAGGTCGCGGCCTTCGGCGATGTAGCTCTTGATGGTCTCACCGAAGCGGATGCCCACCTTCTGGGAGGTATCGGTGGCGATACGCTGGGGAGCGTCGGGCATGAAGGGGTTGGGCAGGCGCTGCTCCACCACCTCGTCGATGAATGCCTTGGGGTCCAGGATCTTCGGGTCCACGACCACCGGCAGGCCTTCCTGGTAGCCCAGGCGCTTGATGAGGGCGACGATGTCGGCGTCCTTCATCTCATCGCAGATCAGGGTGTAGCCCAGCATGCAGCCGTAAACGCTCATGGCGGTGTGCAGGGGGTTCAGGCAGGTGGTGACCTTCATGCGCTCGGTCTTGTTGACGGTATCGCGGTCGGTCATATAGACGCCGGCCTTTTCCAGAGCGGGACGGCCGTTGGGGAACTTGTCCTCGATGACCAGGTACTGGGGACGCTCGGCGTTGACGAAAGCGGCGATGAAGGTGTTCTTGGAGGTGACGATGGGAGCCATGCCCTCGATGCCGTCCTTCTCCAGGGATTCCTCCACGATCTTGTGGGGGCGCGGGGTGATCTTGTCGATCATGGACCAGGGGAAGGTGATGGTAGCTTCATCGGTCAGGTAGTCGATGAAGTCCTGGCCCACATAGCCCTTTTCGGCCCAGGCCTTGGCAACGGTCATGACGCTGGACTGCAGCTTTTCGCCGTTGTGAGAGCAGTTGTCCATGCTGACCACGGCCAGAGGATACTTGCCGGCCTTGAAGCGCTCGAACAGCAGGGCGGCCACCATGCTCATGGCATGGCGGGCATGGTCGGGGCCTTCGTCGATGTCGGCCTGGACCACGGGCATCAGGCTGCCGTCCGGACGGTACAGGGCGTAGCCCTTCTCGGTGATGGTGAAGGAGATCATCTGCAGACCGGGATCGGTGAAGATCTCCTTGAAGCGGGCCATCATCTCGGCGTCGGCAGAGTTGGCGCGCAGACCCTCGGCCACAGAGCCGATGATCTCACGGCTGGTGGTGCCGTCCGGGTTCAGGGTGACGTTCATGGTCAGGCAGTCGTAAGGGGTGTAGATCTTGTCGATGATATCGTAGTCGAAGGTATCGGCTGCGATGATGCCCTTGTCGGACAGGCCTTCGTTCAGCAGGCGCTGCTGCAGGGCCGCGACAAAGCCGCGGAAGATGTTGCCGGCGCCGAAATGGACCCAGATGGGATGGGCCTTGGTGGCGGCGGAAACGGCTTCGTGGTCAAAAGCGGGCAGCTTGACGCCCAGGGCTTCCCATTCGGCCTTCTGGTTTTTGATGGATGCAGCGTTCATTTGCATGATGATACACACTCCTTAACAGTTGCTCAAAGGGGCGGCGGGCAGGGCTGTCCGCCCGCCTTTCTGTCCCCTAGTATACGATGTTCTTTTTACAAGTTAAATTGACGGGATTGCTTGAAAGATTGCGAAAATTGCGGTACAATCAGAGGGTAACCCCGGTTGTGCCGAATGATTCCGAAAGATGGATTTTTGAGGGCCCAGCGAGGAGTTTTTTGGCTGCTGGGGAAACGGCCGACTGCCGTTAGGTTGTCGCTTTTTGCCGCCAAAAAGCGACGGAAAAACCGCCACCGTTTCGAGGCGGTGGACGCCGACCAGGGCTGCGGCCCTGGACCCGGGGAATGCGGCCACCTGACGACGGCCTATTCACCGGGCTGAGGCCCGGTGAACAAGGAATGGATTTAAAACCATTGCCCGGTGACGGCTGCCAGGCAGAAGCCCTCCCTCGCGGCTTTTAAAAATTTTTCCTTGCTCAGGTCCCCCAGGACCTGAGTAGGCCGTCGTCAGGTGGCCGCATCTTGGGGTCTGGGGCCGCAGCCCCAGCCGGCGGCCGCCGCATCGGAACGGCGGGCCCTTTTCGCTTCCTTTTCGGGCACGAAAAGGAAGGCTACTCCGGCAGACTACCGCTACGCCCGACAGCACCGGGGTCAATCAACCCCTCCGGGGCTGCGCCCCACCTCCCCTTGCACAGGGGAGGCTTTTACCACTCCCAAGGAGGTTTCTCCCATGTCCGCATCTTTCCAGCCCTATACCCGCCGTCAGACCATGATCGCGGCGGATTTTGAGGTCTACCGCTACCGCAGCACCTACATGAACGAGGTGGCGCTGCATCACCATGATTTCTACGAGATCTATCTGCTGCTGCGGGGCCAGGTGAGCTATATTGTGGAGAATCACCTGTACAAGATGCGCCCCGGGGACATCATGCTGGTCAGCCCGCTGGAGCTTCACCAGGCCCGCATTGCCACCGACGCCGAACCCTACGAACGGATCGTGCTGTGGGTGGCGCGGCCGTATCTGGAACGGCTTTCCAGCCCCCGCACCAGCCTGACCCGCTGCTTTGACACCACCGTGCCCGGCCACACCAACCTGCTGCGTCTGCCCGGGGCGGCCAGCGCCGCCATCCGCCAGAAGCTGGAGACCCTGGGCGAACTCCACGCCCGGGAAGGCTACGGGGACGACCTGCTGGCCACCGGGTGCCTGGTGTCCCTGCTGGTGGAGCTGAACCGGGCCGCCGCCGACCGCCGGGGCCAGAACAACGCCGACTGCTCCACCGACCGGGTGGTGGACGCGGTGCTGGCCTACATCAACGAGCATTACAACGAGCCCCTGACCCTGGACATGCTTTCGGAAAAATTTTTCATCAGCAAATACCACCTGCTGCGCAAATTCGACGCCCAGGTGGGCACCACCGTCCACCGGTATATTTTGCAGAAACGCCTGCTCATCGCCAAGCAGCTGCTGGCGGGGGGCGTGGCCCCCAACGAGGCCTGCGGCTACTGCGGGTTCGGGGATTACGCCAACTTCTACCGGGCCTTCCGGGCGGAATACGGCACCACCCCCCGGCAATATATCCAAAGTATCCGCGCCCAGGGGTGATTTTTTCAGATAAACCTTCTTACCAGAAGTATACCATACCCCCGCCCTGCCGCGCAAGCGCCCCAACGGTGTCAAAAACGGGTTTTTGCCCGGTTTTTGCTGCCAGATTTTGACATTGCCGTGAAAAAACCGACGTTGAGGCACTTCTTTTTTTGTACAGAATGTCCCGGAATTGTGCATAAAATTGCTAAGTTAGGCTTGCATAACCCCCCGGCCCGGTGCTACAATAGGGAAAACGCGGAGGGCTGTACCTGTATGGTGTTTCCGCGTATCGGCGTACCGTCCACCGTGCAAAGCGGCCGCCGTGCAATACACTATGCACGGAGATAAGGAGTATCACCATGGCTCATACCGTTTCCAGCGAATGCGTTGCTTGCGGCGCCTGCGTTGACACCTGCCCCGTCGGTGCTATCAGCATGGCCGACAAGGCTGTTGTCGATGCCGCTACCTGCATCGATTGCGGCGCTTGCGAAGGCGTCTGCCCGACCGGTGCCATCCAGCCGGAATAATCTTCCGACCGCACATGGTTAAAAAAGCTCCGTCGTGGACCTTCACGGCGGAGCTTTTTTGTTGCTGTTCCGGACTCTGCCGGAAAAGTTTTCCACAAAATTTGATTTTCCGGTGCAAAACCGCCCCTCTCCCCCGGTGCCCGGGGGAAAGGGGCGGTTTTTCCGTTTCAGTAAATAGGTCCCTGGGCGAAGAATTCCAGCGTGTACACCACGCCCAGCACCGCCCAGACCCCCAGGGCCGCCGCCCGGGTGCCGGTCTTTTTCAGCAGCACGGCGGGCAGCACCGGGAACAGGAAGCAGGCCGAAAAGTATCGGGGCAGGCTGATGGCCCAGGTGGCCCCCGCCGTGAGGGCGAAGTAGGCCAGAGCGTATCCCAGGTACTGGGGCGGCAGCCGTCGGGCGGCCAGGGCCAGGGCGCCCAGCACCAGAAAGATCATGGCCAGGGCGGTGGCGCAGACAAAGACGGCGGCGGCGGGGTCGCTGTCCCACCACAGGGCCAGGTAGTGCAGGTGGTAGCGCACCGTGCTGGTGAACAGGCCCAGGCCCTGGTCCCAGTGTTCCTTCTGGTAGACGGCGTACTGGGTGAAGCTGCCGTACACCGCCTTGTTGAGCAGGAAGTAGAGACCCAGCCCCGCCGGGGGCCCGGCCAGGGCCAGCACCGCCCCGGGTCCGGGGGCGTGCATCCGGCAGACCGCCCGGCCGATGAGCCAGATGAGGGCCAGCCCGCAGAGCAGCGCGCCGGGGGCCCGGGTGAGGGCGGCCAGCACCCCCACCAGCCCGCACAGGGCCCAGTGCTGCCGTTCCAGCAGCAGGACGTAGGCGGTGGAGAGGAGGAGGAAGAGGCTTTCGGTCATGGGGGCGAAGAAGAAAAGGCATCCCGGCCCCACCGCCGTGAAGGCCAGGGCCCACAGCGCCCGGCGATGGCCGAACCGCCCCGCCAGGACCAGGTACAGGTTTGCCCCCGCCGCCGCAAACAGCGGAACCTGTACCAGCAAGGCCAGGGCCCCCCAGTCCAGCCAGCCCAGGGGGTTGAGCAGCCGCAGCAGAGCGGGAAAGAGGGGGAAAAAGACGATCATCAGGTACTGTTCGGGGAAGTCCTCCCCCGCCCCGTAGCCGTATTGGGCCAGGTCGATGTAATGGCGGGCGTCGGTGTTGCCGAAGTACTGGGCCCGGAGGGCGGCCAGAGGCCCCAGGTCGGGGTACCGCACCAGGGCGGCGGTCCAGAAGATTGCCTGCCACACCAGGGCAATGAGAAAACAGACGGCGGCGGCATGGCCCCAGGTCCAGCGGGGGCGGGTGTCGCCGCCGGGCAGGGGC
>CAUEKL010000158.1 GCA_959018215.1 uncultured Gemmiger sp. | reverse complement strand
ATCTGGGCCCCCTGTGGCTCCTTCCCGCCTGCAGCCGCTGGCGGCACCAGGACTTTGTGCGGTTCCACCTGAACCAGGGGCTTGTGCTGCTGATCCTGCTGGCAGCTTTCCTCGCCATGGGCTTTGTGCCCTACTGCTTTGAGTTTGCGGTGAGCTGCGCCGTGCTGGTGGCCATTCTGGCCCTCATCGGGCTGGCGGGCGCCCTGCGCCAAACAACCGATCCCTTGCCGGTCATTAAAAACGTGACCCGCAATTTTCATCCGTTCTGAACCAACAATCAAAAGGAGTGACAACGTATGAGCAAAGCTGTGATCTTTTTTGCCCCCGGCCTGGAAGAGTGCGAGGGCCTTCTGTGTGTGGACATCCTGCGCCGCGCCGGTGTGGAGGTGACCATCGCCGCCGTGGGCGGGGAAAAGGTGGTCCGTTCCGCCCGCCAGGTGAACGTGGTGGCCGACGCCCTGGCCGAGGAGCTGGATTATTCCCGGTTTGACGCCGCCATCCTGCCCGGCGGCATTCCGGGGGTGAACAACCTGAAAGCCAGCGACACCGTCAAGAACGCCTGCACCCGCATGGCTGCCGACGGCAAGATCGTGGCCGCCATCTGCGCCGGTCCCACCGTGCTGGCCTCCTTCGGCCTGCTCCAGGGCAAGCGTGCCACCGTCTATCCCGGTATGGACGAAGCCCTCACCGCCGCCGGCGCCGAGTACACCGGCCTGCCTCTGTCGGTGGACGGCAACATCGTCACCGGCGAAGCCCTGGGGGCCGCCATCCCCTTTGCCCTGGCCCTGGCTTCCCGCTTGGCCGGGCCGGATGCCTCCGCCACCGTCAAGAACGCCATTGTCTACCGGTATTGATGAAACCATAAAAACAAAGACCGCCCGCCGGACGCAGCAGCCCGGCGGGCGGTCTTTTTGTGTCTGGAAACGGTCAGTCGGTGGTGACCCGGAAGGCGGTCACGCTGCAGGGAGGCAGCTGGGCGGCAAATCCGCCGTCGGTGAGCCGGGCTTCCAGCGGAACGGGGTGTACCGTATCCGGCGCATCGAAGGTGTTGTGGGCGCAGGGGGCTCCGGCCAGGGTCTCGGCGGACACGGCCCTGGCCTTGCAGCCGCTGAGCAGTACCTGCGCCGGGCAGGCGTCGGTGTCGCTCAGGTTCACCACCGTCACCAGCAAAGTGCCGTCCAGCCCTTCGCTGGCCGATACCTGCAGGTCGGGCACCGTGTCCTCTTCCTTGCCCAGCAGGCGGGTCTCGGCGTAGGATTCCAGCTGGCGGGCGCCCTGGTGGTCCCGGAACATCCGGAACACATGGTAGGTGGGGGTCAGCAGCATCTTGTCCCCGTCGGTGAGCACCATGGCCTGGAGCACGTTCACCATCTGGGCAATGTTGGCCATGACCACCGTGTCACAGTGGTTGTTGAAGATGTTCAGGTTGAGGGCCGCCACCAGAGCGTCCCGCATGGTGTTCTGCTGGTACAGGAAGCCCGGATTGGTGCCCGGCTCCACATCGTACCAGGTGCCCCACTCGTCCACCACCAGGCCGATGTCCTTGCCCTTGGCAAACCGGCGGATGATGCGGCTGTGGTTTTCCACCAGTTCCTCCATCCGCAGGGTGCGGTGGAGGGTGCGGTAGTAAATCTTCCGGTCAAAATCGGTGGCGCTGCCCTTGGCGTGCCAGCTGTCACCGGTCATGGTGTAGTAGTGCAGGCTGATGGCGTCGATGGTATGCCCGGCGCTCTCCACCACCGCCCGGGTCCAGTGGTAGTCGTCCTCGCTGGCACCGCAGGCGATCTTGTAGGGTGTCAGGTCAGGGCTGTAGCTGCGCAGGAAGGAGGAATACTGCCGGCAGACATCAGCGTAAAATTCCGGGCGCATGTTGCCCCCGCCGCCCCAGGTCTCGTTGCCGATGCCCCAGTACCGCACGTTGAAGGGGGCTTCCCGGCCGTTTTGCCGCCGCAGGTCGGCCATGGGGGAGCGGCCGGGCATGTTGCAGTACTCCACCCAGTCGGAAAATTCCTGCACCGTGCCGCTGCCCACATTGCCGGAAATGTAGGGCTCGCACCCCAGCGCCCGGCACAGGGCCATGAATTCATGGGTGCCGAAAGAGTTGTCCTCGGTCACGCCGCCCCAGTTGGTGTTCACGATGGTCTTGCGCTGGTCCTTGGGACCGATGCCGTCCCGCCAGTGATAGGTATCCGCAAAGCAGCCGCCGGGCCAGCGCAGCACCGGCACATACAGCTCTTTCAGGGCCTCCACCACATCGGTGCGCAGGCTGCCGTCGGCGTTGGCCAGCCCGCCGTAGATGCACCGGCCCAGATGCTCCGAAAAATGCCCGTAGATGTTCCGGTTGACGGTGCCCGCCGACCGGTTGGCGTTGACGATGATATGAGACATGAGAAACCCTCCTGACTTTGCCCGGCCGTTTCCGCGGCGGGCTTTTTTGTATCCTGCCTTGATTATACGAAATGCCCTGTCCCCGGACAAGAAAAAAATTGCGCGAAACCGGGCCGGACCCATCAACTTTTGCTTTTGTGCCCGGCGGGCTGTATAAACCCCGGCGGAGCGTGCCACACTAACCGTAAATCCAACGGCGGGCACTGCCCGCCCCACTATACTTGCAGCAAAGGACGGGGGAAGATGAACAGCTTCAAAGCATTTTTCAAGCAAAGAGGATTATACCTGGTCTGCCTGGCCCTGCTGCTGGTGGCCACCATCACCGGGGTACTGGCCATCCGCAGCGTGGTGCGCAACGTGGCCGACCTGACCGAATCGCGCAAGAACGCCCTGGAGGAGGATGCCGCATGGAACCAGCCGGATACCATCGTAACCAATCCCGCCGAGGATGTGCCGGTGCAGACGCCTGTGCCGTCGCCGCAGGTCTCTGCACAGCCCTCCGAATCGCCTGCCTCCTCCTCGGCGCAGCAGCCGTCTGGAGCAGTGTCCGCCGGTGGGGCCGCCTCTGGCGATTCTTCGGTGTCCTCGGCCGCCTTGCCCGTATCGCCGGCGGATACTGAGCCCATCCGGGCCTTCAGCGGGGACGAACTGGTGTACAGCGAGACCATGGGGGACTGGCGCACCCACAATGGGGCCGACTACGCCGCCGCCAAAGGGGACAAGGTCCACGCGGTGACCGCCGGCACGGTGACTGCGGTGACCGAGGACGCCCTGTGGGGCACAGTGGCCGAGGTCAAGACCCTGGACGGGGGTACCTGGCGGTACTGCGGCCTGGACAAGGCCCAGGTCAAGACCGGGGACGAGGTCCACCAGGGGGACGTGCTGGGCACGGTGGGCACCATCCCCAGCGAAGGGGAGGAAGCCTCCCACCTGCACCTGGAATACCGGGACGAAAACGGGGCTTACCAGGACCCGGAAGCCAACAAATAAAAAAATCCGGACCCACACGGGGTCCGGATTTTTTGTTTGGAAGGTTACTTGCGGTAAGCGCGGATGGAGAGCATCCGGGTGGCGTTGAGCACGGCCAGCACCATGACGCCCACATCGGCGAACACCGCCCACCACATGTTGGCGATGCCCACAGCGCCCAGCAGCAAAAACAGCAGCTTGACGCCCAGGGCAAAGACGATGTTCTGGTAGACGATGGCCATGCACCGGCGGGCGATGCGCATGGCCAGGCCGATCTTGGCCGGGTCGTCGTCCATGAGCACCACGTCGGCGGCCTCGATGGCGGCGTCGCTGCCCAACGCGCCCATGGCGATGCCGATATCCGCCCGCATGAGCACAGGGGCGTCGTTGATGCCGTCCCCGGCAAAGGCCAGGTTGCCCCGACTCTTGTCCGTCAGCAGGTCCTCCACCCGGCGGACCTTGTCGTCGGGCAGCAGCTCGGCATGGTAGTCGTCGATGCCCAGCTGGGCCGCCACCCCGGCGGCCACGGCTTTGCTGTCGCCGGTGAGCATGACGGTGCGCACCCCCTGGCTGCGCAGGCTGTCCATGGCCTGGCGGGCGGTGGGTTTCACCTCGTCGGAAATCAGGACGGAGCCCAGGAACGCCCCGTCACAGGCCAGGTAGACCACCGTGCCCACCCCGTCGTCGGGGGTGTAGGGGATGGACCGGGCGTCCATGAGCTTGGCGTTGCCCGCCAGCACCGTGTGTCCGTTTACCTGGGCGGACACGCCGTGGCCGGCGATCTCCCGGGCGTCGGTGGCCTGCAGAGTGCAGTCGGGGCAGGCTTCCCGCAGACTCTTGCTGATGGGATGGTTGGAAAAACTTTCCGCCGCGGCGGCCAGCTCCAGCACCTCCTGCTGGGTGTGGCCCGGAGCAGGGGAGACCCGGCTGACCTGGAACACCCCCTTGGTCAGGGTGCCGGTCTTGTCAAAGACCACCGTGCCCGTATGGGCCAGGGCTTCCAGATAGTTGCCGCCCTTGACCAGGATGCCGCAGCGGGACGCCCCGCCGATTCCCCCGAAGAAGGTGAGGGGGATGCTGATGACCAGGGCGCAGGGGCAGGAGATGACCAGGAAGGTCAGCGCCCGCTTGATCCACATGGCCCAGCCGCCACCCAGTACCAGAGGCGGCAGCACCGCCAGGGCCAGGGCCGCAAAGCAGACGGCGGGGGTGTAGTACCGGGCAAACTTGGTGATGAAGTTTTCGGCTTTGGCCTTTTTCAGGCTGGAATTTTCCACCAGGTCCAGGATGCGGGCCACGGTGGACTGGCCGTAAGGTTTGGTCACCTGCACCCGCAGCACCCCGTCCACGTTCACGCTGCCGCTGATGACCGCATCCCCCGGGCGGGCGGAGCGGGGACGGCTCTCCCCGGTGAGGGCGGCGGTGTTCAGGGAACTTTCGCCCTCCAGCACCGTGCCGTCCAGGGGGATCTTCTCCCCGGGGCGCACCACAATGACGGCGCCCACCGGCACTTCCTCCGGGTCCACCGTGCGCAGGCTTCCGTCGGCCTCTTCCAGGTTGGCGCTGTCCGGGCGGATGTCCATCAGCCCGGCAATGCTCCGGCGGCTCTTGCCCACGGCGTAGCTCTGGAACAGTTCGCCCACCTGGTAAAACAGCATGACGGCCACGCCCTCGCCGTATTCGCCCAGGCACATGGCGCCCACCGTGGCCACGGCCATGAGGAAGTTTTCATCAAACACTTCCCCGTGGACCACGCCCATCACGGCCTTGCGCAGTACGTCGTACCCGATGATGAAATAGGGGATCAGGTAGAGCACCGCCTGCACCGGCCAGGGCAGGGCCGCAAACACTTCGCACAGGATCGCCGCCGCCGCATACAGCACCGCTGCCAGAATGATGCGGCGCAGCATTTTCTTCTGCTTTTTGGTCATACAAACCATCCCTCCTGCTTCGGAACCCTGCGGACGCTTACAGCTCGATCTCGAAATCCGGCTCGATCTTCTTGGCGGCCTTCACTGCCTGCTTGAGGATGGCGTCGAACTGGCTGTCCTCCGCTTCCAGCAGCAGTTTCTGGGCCATAAAGCTGACGGCGGCGCTGTTCACGCCGGGGATCTGGGC
>CAUEKL010000157.1 GCA_959018215.1 uncultured Gemmiger sp. | reverse complement strand
CGTCGATGGTCACATTGTCGATGATGGTGCCGAAGGTGGTGTGGCGGCAGTGGTCGCTCCAGTAGGTATCAATGACCCGGATCTCGGTGATGGTGGGGTCACGATGCTCGCTGCGGAAATAGTTCTGGCAGAACACGATATCGGCGTGGTCCATGGCCAGGCCCTTCTCCTGCCGGAAGGCTTCCAGAGCGTCCTCATCCATCTCAATGAAGCCGGTCAGGGTCTCCACGGCGGAAGGCACCGCAAACTCCATCTTCAGGGTGCTGCGCTCGTCCAGGCTGGCTTCCCGGGCTTCCACCGGGTTGATGACATACTTCTTGATGGCGGCCAGGTCCTCTTCGGACAGATCGCCCTCCAGAATGTACACCCGGGCGCTGCGCACGTCGGGGCGCTCGCCCTGGCTCAGCAGCTGGATGCACTGGGAAGCAGAGTCCGCCCGCTGGTCGAACTGGCCGGGCAGATACTCCACCGCAAAGATGGTGCCGCCCTGGGGCAGGGTGTCGTAGGTCACATCCACCGGCGGCTCGCTGAAGACGGTGGGCACGGCCTTCTCGAACAGGTCGCGGTCGATGCCTTCCACGTCGTAGCGGTTCAGCAGGCGCAGGCTTTTCAGCCCGGAAATACCCAGCAGTTCGGTCAGCTCATGGTACAGACCCTGGGCTTCGCCGTCAAATCCGGGCTTTTTCTCCACATAAATGCGGTAAACCATTTATTTTTCCTCCTTACGGCAGTTCAGGGCGGCCATGGCACGGGCACCGATGTCGCTGCGCTTGTGCACGCCGTCAAAATGAATCTGCTCAGCGGCCGCATAGGCCTTTTTCAGGGCAGTGGCCAGGTCGGGAGCGGTGGCGGTCACACCCAGCACACGGCCGCCGGCGGTGACCAGGGCATCTCCCTTGCGGGCGGTACCGGCATGGTAGACCGTCACATCGGCGGCGCCGGGCAGCTGCCCTTCGGTCAGGCCGGTGATCTCCTTGCCTTTTTCATAGGCCAGGGGATACCCGCCGGAGGCCAGAATCACGCAGGCAGCGGCACCGTCGGAGAACTTCACCGGGGTCTTGTCCAGGGTGCCGTCGGTGGTGGCCTGCATCACGGTCAGCAGGTCGCTTTCCAGCAAAGGCAGCACCACCTGGGCCTCGGGGTCACCGAAACGGCAGTTGTATTCAATGACCTTGGGCCCGTCGGGGGTCAGCATCAGGCCGAAGTACAGGCAGCCCTTGAAGGGGCAGCCCTCCGCCTGCATGGCCGCTACGGTGGGGGCAAAGATGGTCAGCATGCACTCGGCTGCCACTTCGGGGGTGTAGTAGGGGTTGGGGGCAACGGTGCCCATGCCGCCGGTGTTGAGGCCCTCGTCATGGTCCAGGGCACGCTTGTGATCCATGCTGGAAACCATGGGGATGACGGTCTTGCCGTCGCAGAAGGACAGCACACTCACTTCGGGGCCGGTCAGGAATTCTTCCACCACCACATGGTTGCCGGAAGCGCCGAACTTCTTGTCCAGCATGATCTCCTTCAGCCCTGCTTCGGCTTCGGCCTCGTCCTGGCAGATCAGCACACCCTTGCCCAGGGCCAGGCCGTCGGCCTTGATAACCACCGGATACTTGCCCCGGCCGCGGATGTAGTCCATGGCGGCGTCGGCGTTGTCAAAGGTCTCATAGGCGGCGGTGGGAATGCCGTACTTCTTCATCAGGTTCTTGCTGAACACCTTGCTGGCCTCGATGCGGGCGGCGGCAGCATTGGGCCCAAAGGCGGGAATTCCCACCTTGGCCAGCGCGTCCACCATGCCCAGAGCCAGGGGATCGTCCTGGGCCACTACGGCGTAGTCGAAGCCTTCCTCTTTGGCAAAGGCGACCATGGCGTCCACGTCGGTGGCCTTGATGTCCTTGCAGATGGCGTCATAAGCGATGCCGCCGTTGCCCGGCGCGCACCAGATCTCGGTGCACTGGGGGCTCTTCTTCAGCGCGCGGATGATGGCATGTTCCCGTCCGCCGCCGCCAACGACTAAAATCTTCATCGCAAAAACTCCTTTTGGGTATCAGTGATGGAACAGACGGATGCCGCAGAAGGCCATCACAATGCCGTACTTGTCGCAGGTGTCAATGACCTGCTGGTCACGGATGGAACCGCCGGGCTGCACAATGGCGTCCACACCGCTGCGGCGGGCACGCTCAATGTTGTCGCCGAAGGGGAAGAAGGCATCGCTGCCCAGGCTCACGCCGTGCACCTGGGACAGCCAGGCTTTCTTTTCCTCGGCGGTCAGGGGCGCGGGCTGCTCGGTGAAGGTCTCGGCCCACACGTCGTCGCCGATCACATCTTCCGGGGTATCCCCGATGTATACGTCAATGGCGTTGTCCCGGTTGGGCTTGGTGATGTCCTCCCGGAAAGGCAGATCCAGCACCTTGGGCATGTGGCGCAGCTGCCAGTTGTCGGCCTTCTGGCCTGCCAGACGGGTGCAGTGGATGCGGCTCTGCTGGCCGGCGCCCACGCCGATGGTCTGGCCGCCCTGCACATAGCAGACGCTGTTGGACTGGGTGTACTTCAGCACCATCAGGCTCATCACCAGGTCGCGCTTCTGGTCCTCGGTCAGGTCCTTGGCCTTGGTCACGATGTTGGTCAGCATGGTGTCGGCGGAGATATCCAGGTCCTGACGGCCCTGCTCAAAGGTCACGCCGTACACGGTGCGGCGCTCCAGGGGCGCGGGGGTATAGTCGGGATCAATGGCCACGATGTTGTAGTTGCCCTTTTTCTTGCTCTTCAGCACTTCCAGGGCGTCGTCGTCGTAGCCGGGGGCAATGATGCCGTCGGAAACTTCATGCTTGATGAGCTGGGCAGTAGCCAGGTCGCACACGTCGGACAGCGCGATCCAGTCGCCGAAGCTGGACATGCGGTCGGCACCGCGGGCGCGGGCGTAGGCGCAGGCCAGGGGAGACAGCTCCATGTCGGCGTCGATGTGGTACATCCGGCGCAGGGTGTCGTCCAGGGGCAGGCCCACGGCGGCACCGGCGGGGGACACATGCTTGAAGCTGGCAGCAGCGGGCAGGCCCAGGGCCTTCTTCAGGTCCTTGACCAGCTGGTAGCTGTTCAGTGCATCCAGAAAGTTGATATAGCCGGGGCGGCCGTTCAGGATGGTCACCGGCAGCTCGCCGCCGTCTGCCATAAAGATGCGGGCGGGTTTCTGGTTGGGATTGGTGCCGTACTTCAACTGGAATTCGTTCATGCTCAACCCTCCACAGTGTTGTATTTGTTCAGGATAACATCCTCATAATCGCCGGTAGCCAGGGTGATGGCCCGCACAAACAGGCTCACCTTGTTGTCGGTGTTCAAAGCGTCCCACAGTTTGCCGGCAAATTCGTTGGGGTCACTCTCGTCAATGCTTACCCGCATGGGCTCGCCTGCAAAGCTGGGAATGGGGCTGCCGTTTTTCTGGTAGGTGGTGATCAGATGACCTTCCCCGGCCACCGGCTGGGGGTAATCGAAGGTCTGGCGCTGCACGCTGGCGTCGTTGCCGTCGCAGCTCTTGAGGATGCTCAGCTTGTAGCCGCCCTGCTTCATATCCACCACGCCGGAAATGCGGGGAGTGAAGTTGGGGGCGTCGTCCTCAAAGGTGCGGGTGGCCAGGGCCGCCTCAAAGCTGTAGCCGGGGAACAGGCCGTCCTTCATAAAGTTGAAGATGGTGTCGGTCTGGTCGCCGTTGGTCACGATGGAGGTGGAACCCAGGGTCAGGACCGGATTGTAGATGATCAGATGGGGATCTTCCATCTTGGCGGGGTCCGCCGCCACGGTGCGGATGCCGCCGCGCTCAGGCAGAGCCTCAAACACGCGGTTGCGGCTGTTGGCGCTGCGGCCCATGATCCAATAGGCGATCATGGCCTTGGAGCCGTCAGGGGAAAGCCCCAGGCAGATGCCCCGGCCCGGATATTCGTTGCCGGCCAGATACTTGTACAGATTCTTTTTCATCGCATTACACCTCGTCGTTGCAAACCATGGCCAAAGCGCGGGGAAGCAGCTGCCATTCGGCTTCCACCATCACCCGCTTCTGCAAAGTTTCGGGGGTATCGTCCGGCTGCACGGCCACAGCCTTCTGCAGCAGGATGGGCCCGCCGTCACATTCCTCGTTCACGAAATGCACCGTGGCGCCGGTCACCTTGACACCCCGGGCCAGAGCGGCCTCATGCACCCGCAGCCCATAGAAGCCCGGACCGCAGAAACTGGGAATCAGGCTGGGATGAACGTTGAGGATGCGCCGGGGATAGGCGGCAATGACGCTGGGGCCCAGCACGCTCAAAAAGCCGGCCAGCACCACCACGTCGATCTGGTTTTCTTTCAGGACAGCCAGCAGGGCCGCGTCAAAAGCGGCGCTGTCGGCATATTCCTTGCGGGCCACCACGGCGGTCTTGACCCCGGCATTCTCCGCCCGGGTCAGGGCATAGACACCCGGCTTGCTGGCCACCACCAGGGTCACGCGGCCGTTGGGGTTTTCGCCCCGGTGTTCGCTGTCCAGGATGGCCTGCAGGTTGGTGCCGCCGCCCGATACCAATACCGCGACGTTTTTCATACCAGTTCCACCCCTTCGCCTTCGGCAATCACGCCCAGGCGGTAGGCATCCTGGCCGTTGGCCTTCAGGATCTCGATGGCCTTGTCGGCGTCCTCGGCAGCCACGGTCAGAACCATGCCCACACCCATGTTGAAGGTGTTGAACATGTCGTGCTCCGGGATGTTGCCGGTCTTGGCCAGCAGCTCGAACAGGGCAGGGGTGCGCACATCCGCCTTGGCGATGCGGGCGCAGCAGCCGTCCTTCAGGCTGCGGGGAATGTTCTCATAGAAACCGCCGCCGGTGATGTGGGAAACACCCTTCACGGTGATTTCCTTCATCAGAGCCAGCACCGGCTTGACGTAGATCTTGGTGGGAGCCAGCAGCGCCTCGCCCAGGGTGCAGCCCAGTTCATCAAAATGCTTTTTCAGGATGTCGGGGTTGTTCTCCAGGTCGAAGATCTTGCGGACCAGAGAGAACCCGTTGGAGTGCACACCGGTGGAGGGCAGGGCAATGATCACATCGCCCGCCTGCATGGTGGAGTTGTCCAGGATCTTGCTCTTGTCCACGGCGCCCACGGTGAAACCGGCCAGGTCGTAGTCGTCCTCCGGCATCACACCGGGATGCTCGGCCGTCTCGCCGCCCACCAGGGAGCAGCCGGCCTGCACGCAGCCTTCGGCCACGCCCTTGACGATCTCGGCAATGCGCTCGGGCACGTTCTTGCCGCAGGCGATGTAATCCAGGAAGACCAGCGGCTTGGCGCCGGCGCAGATGATGTCGTTGACGCACATGGCCACGCAGTCGATGCCGATGGTGTCATGGCGGTCCATCAGCTGGGCGATGCGCAGTTTGGTGCCAACGCCGTCGGTGCCGGAGATCAGCACCGGATGGGGCATATCGGTGCAGTCCAGCTCAAACAGGCCGCCGAAGCCGCCCAGACCGCCGATGCACTGCTCGTTCATGGTGCGGGCCACATACTGCTTCATCA
>CAUEKL010000156.1 GCA_959018215.1 uncultured Gemmiger sp. | reverse complement strand
TTGATCTTGTTGATGTTGATGCCGTCGTAGCGGATCTTGCCGTCGGCAATGTCGTAGAAGCGGTTGATCAGGTTGGTGATGGTGGTCTTGCCGGCACCGGTGGCGCCCACAAAGGCGATCTTCTGGCCCGGTTTCGCCCACAGACTGATGTTGTGCAGCACAAGCTTGTTCTCATCGTAGCCGAAGTCCACGTCGTCAAAGACCACGCCGCCTTCCAGCTTGGTGTAGGTCACGGTGCCGTCGGCCTTGTGGGGATGCTTCCAGGCCCAGGTGTTGGTCCGTTCCTTCTGCTCGGACAGGCTGCCGTCGGCTTCCTCCCGGGCGTTGACCAGTTCCACATAGCCTTCGTCCTTTTCGGGGGTCTCGTCCATCAGGACAAAGACGCGCTGGGCGCCGGCCGCTGCGTTGACCACGAAGTTCAGCTGGGTGCTGATCTGGGTGATGGGCTGGGTGAAGCTCTTGTTCAGCCCCACAAAGGTGATGACGGTACCCAGGGTGACCCCGGCCATGCCGTTGATGCCCAGGATGGCGCCCACCACGGCCACCACGGCGTAGCTCAGCCAGCCGATGTTGCCGTTGACGGGCATGAGCAGGTTGGCGTAGCGGTTGGCCTTGTCGGCGCTGTCCCGCAGAGCCTCATTCACCCGGTGGAAGTCCGCCTTGGCGGCTTCCTCGTGGCAGAAGACCTTGACCACCTTCTGGCCGTCCAGCATCTCCTCAATGAAGCCGTCTACAATGCCCAGGTTCTTCTGCTGTTCCACATAGTACCGGCCGGACAGACGGGAGAAGTTCTTGGCCACCACCACCATGATGATGGCGGTGAGGATGGAGATGACGGTCAGGGCAGGGTTGAGCAGGAGCATGGTCACCAGGGTGACCACCATGGTCAGGCCGGAGTTGATGACCTGGGGGATGCTCTGGCTCATGAGCTGACGCAGGGTGTCGATATCGTTGGTGTACACCGACATGATGTCGCCGTGGGCATGGGTGTCGAAGTACTTGATGGGCAGGGACTCCATCTTGCTGAACAGGTCGTCACGCAGACGGCGCAGCGTGCCCTGGCAGATGGTGACCATGATGCGGTTGTAGGCAAAGGAACCCACCACGCCGATGGCCAGCAGGGCAATCAGACCCAGCAGGGCCTGGGCCAGCGGGCCGAAGTCCTGGCTGCCGCCGGCCAGCATGGGGGTGATGTAATCGTCCACCAGGGTCTGGGGAAAGGTGGCCCCGGCCACGGTGGCGGTGGAGGAGATCAGGATGCAGACCACCACGGCCAGGAACGGCCATTTGTAGGTGTGCATCATGTACCCCAGCACACGCTTGAGCACGCCCAGAGAGGCGCCGCGGGATGCTTTTTGATTCATGGTTTCAACTCTCCTTTCAGGCCGGCTGGTCAAAGTCGCCGCCGCCCTTGACCTGGGAGTCGTAGATCTCCCGGTAGATGGCGTTGGTCTTGAGCAGGTTTTCGTGGGTGTCGAAGCCGTTGATGCGGCCGTTGTCCAGCACCAGGATGCGGTCGGCGTTCTCCACGCTGGAGATACGCTGGGCAATGATGATCTTGGTGGTGCCGGGGATCTCCTTGGCAAAGGCGGCCCGGATCTTGGCGTCGGTGGCGGTGTCCACGGCGCTGGTGGAGTCGTCCAGAATCAGCACCTTGGGCTTCTTCAGCAGGGCGCGGGCGATGCACAGGCGCTGCTTCTGGCCGCCGGACACGTTGGCGCCGCCACGCTCGATGCGGGTGTTGTACCCGTCGGGGAAGCGGTCGATGAACTCATCGGCACAGGCGGCATGGCAGGCCGCCTTGCACTCGGCCTCGGTGGCGTCGGGGTTGCCCCAGCGCAGGTTATCCAGGATGGTGCCGGAGAACAGGGTGTTCTTCTGCAACACCACCGACACCTCGTTGCGCAGGGTCTCCATATCATACTTGCGCACGTCCACGCCGCCTACCTTGACGGTGCCCTTGTCGGTATCGTACAGCCGGCAGATCAGGTTGACCAGGCTGCTCTTGCCCGAACCGGTGCCGCCGATGACGCCGATGGTCTCGCCGGAACGGATGTGAAGGTCAATGTCGGACAGGGCGTTCTTGCCGCTGCCGTGCTTGTAGGAAAAGTCCACATGGTCGAAGTCGATGCTGCCGTCGGCCACCTTGTACACAGGGCTTTCGGGTTCGGCCAGGTCGGGGGTCTCGTTGAGCACCTCGCTGATACGGCGGATGCTGGCCATGGACATGGTGATCATGACCACCACCATGGACAGCATCATCAGGCTCATCATCAGGCTCATGACGTAGCTGAACAGGCTGGTCAGCTCGCCGGCGCTCATGCTGCCGCTCACGATGAAGTGGGCGCCCAGCCAGGACACCATGATGATGCAGAAGTAGACGGCCAGCATCATGGCCGGGTTGTTGAAGGCCAGCAGGCCTTCGGCCTTGACAAACAGGCGGTACAGGTTGTCGGAAGCCTTGGCGAACTTCTTGTCCTCGTAGTCCTCCCGCACAAAGGCCTTGACCACCCGGATGGCGGACACGTTCTCCTGCACACTGGCGTTCAGGTCGTCGTACTTGCTGAACACCTCGGTGAAGATGCGCATGGTCACCACCATGATGACCCCCAGCACCACCGCCAGGAACAGCACCGCCAGCAGGAAGGTCAGGCTCAGTTTGGGGCTGATGATCAGGCACATGACGTAGCTGAACACCAGCATCAGGGGGGAGCGCACCGCCACCCGGATGAGCATCATGTAGGCGTTCTGCACGTTGGTGATATCGGTGGTCATGCGGGTGACCAGGCCGGGAACGCTGAACTTATCGATGTTGGAAAAGGAAAAAGTCTGGATGTTGTTGTACACGGCCTCCCGCAGGTTGGCCGCCAGGCCGGAAGATGCGCTGGCCGCAAACTTGCCGCCCAGCGCACCGAAGGCCAGGCTGCAGAAGGACATGACCACCATCAGGGCGCCGTACCGGTAGACGGTAGGCAGGCTGGCTGCCTCCAGGCCCTCGTCAATGATGAGGGCGGTGATGAAGGGCAGCAGGATCTCCATGATCACTTCCAGGGTGGTCATGGCAATGCAGAGCCAGGTATCCCGCCGATAGCGGCCCAGCTGACGCAAAACTGTTTTCACGATTCAGATGCCTCCTTGTTGTGTTTCTGTTTGGATAATGCCGCCAGATTCTGCAGCATTTTCTTTTGCAGGCGATCCAGGCTCTCCAGCTCTTCGGGGGAAAAGCAGTCGCACAGCCTGTCCTGGGCCGTGTCCATGGCCCGGTCCAGATAAGCCCGCATTTCCTCCCCCTGCCGGGTGCCGAACAGCAGCTTGCGGCGGTCGTCTCCGTCGCAGGGTTCCACCCGCACATAGCCTTTCTTACGCAGGCGCTTGAGCATGCCGGACAGCGCTGCCATGGAATACCCGAATTCCCGGTGGATGGCCGTCAGGGATGTGCCCTCCTGGGAATGGCGCAGGATGTAGCGCAGCATGTTGGCCTGCATGGCCGTCAGGTCCTGTTCGGCCATGGAACTGTTGGCCATCTGTTCGATCTGGATGCTGATGCGCCGGTTGTCCCGGATCAGTTCTTCCCGGTTCACGGCTGCCATGGTCTCACCTCTTTGCAGATTGTTTGAAGCTGAACAATTTAGCTCCGTACTGTTTTATAGCACAATTCCTCTTGCATGTGAAATTCAAATCTGTTATATTCTATAAAAGAAATTTATAATTAAAGATTATCGTGAGCGCGGCTTTGCCCGGCGCCCGCCGTTTCGGGAGGTTTTCCTGTTATGAACACAACCCAGCTGGAATGCTTCATGGCCGTGGCCAACTATCTGAACTTTTCCCGGGCGGCGGAACAGCTGCGCATCACCCAGCCGGCGGTGAGCCACCAGATCACCACCCTGGAGGACGAACTGGGGGTCAAGCTCTTTCAGCGCACCAGCAAGAGCGTGCGCTTGACCCAGGAAGGTTTCCAGTTCACCCAGTATGCGGGGGAGATCCTCAAGCTGTCCGAACTGTCCAAGGCCCGGATGAAGAAGTTCCGGAAAGAGGAGCTTTCCCGGGTGGTCATCGGCTGCCGCAACACCACCGAACTGCGGGTGCTGCGCCCGGCGCTGGAGCGGCTTCGGGTGGAGGAACCGGACCTGATGCCGGTGCTGCGCCTGATCCCCTTTGATGCGGTGAAGAACCTGCTGGCGGACGGGGATATCGACATGATCTTTTCCTTCCGGGCCCCGGGACGCAGCAGCGGGGAGGAGGCCAAGCAGAAATTCCGCACCCTGACCCACTGCCGGGCGGTGTGCGTCTGCAGTGAAGACCATCCCCTGGCCGGGCACAAAAGCCTGACGGTGGGGGAGATGTCCGGCTGCGGGCGCATCGCCGTCTGCCGCCCGCCCATCTGCCCGCCGGCCCTGTTTGCCATTCAGAACCGGGCGGTGGGCACCCGGGGCCCGGAACAGATTCTGTTCTGCGACAACCAGGACGTGGTGGGCACCCTGGTGGAGACGGGCTACGCTTTTGCGGTCATGGCCGATTTCCCGGCCGCCCGGCGGGAAGGGCTGTGCTACATCCCCCTGCCGGAATTCGACCCGCTGACCTTCGGGGCGCTGTACCTGCCGGGCAACCGCAACCCGGCCCTCCGGCGATTCCTGGAACTGCTGGAACAGACCCTGACCAAACCGGAGTCCGGGCACACCGCAGAGCCCGCAGGCATATTCTGACAATACAAAGGGCGCACGGACCGGAACCTCTTCCGCGCCCGTGCGCCCTTTGTCTGCGCCGCTATATTATATAATAAGGAATTCCAAAAAAAGAAAACGCCCGGCCCCCGGCAGGGGACTGGGCGGCGGGCTCATGGCCCATACTGTCACTGTGCGTTCTTGGCCCGGCAGGCGGGGCACAGATAATGGATGGTCAGCTGGTAGCTGCGCACCTCGGTGCCGATGGCGTTCTCGATCTCCTTGACCAGTCCCACCACCGGAATGTCCTGCAGATCTCCGCAGCCGTCGCAGTACAGATGACCGTGCGGGGCCGAAGTCTTGTCATAGCGGTCGGGTCCCTGCGGCATTTCCAGCCGTGCGATCTCCCGGGCCTGTTCCATCAGCTTCAGGTTGCGGTATACCGTACCGCGGGCAATGCTGGGCATCTGCTGGCGGGCCTGGGCGAAGATCTCGTCGGCCGTCATGTGGCGGGGACTTTGGCGCATCAGGTCCAAAATCAGGCGTCTTTGACGTGTCATGGAAGTCCCGTCCTTTCCTATGGGTATAGATACAATAAGATTGTATCCTATAAATACTGTACCCTATCCGGGACGCCTTGTCAATGCAATTGCCGGTCGTTTGAGCATATTTCACAAATTTCTGCACGAAAAAACGGCGGAAACAGGCTTGACATCCCGGCGGGATTCCGGTATACTCTAATTAAGACAAAGTCTTAAACTTGCAACAAAATATACCAAAAACCAACAAAAGGAGAGATTGTAATATGGAACTCAAAGGCAGCAAGACCGAAAAGAACCTGTGGGAAGCTTTCGCCGGTGAAAGCCAGGCCCGCAA
>CAUEKL010000155.1 GCA_959018215.1 uncultured Gemmiger sp. | reverse complement strand
GCCGACCAGGGCTGCGGCCCTGGACCCGGGGAATGCGGCCACCTTACGACGGCCTTCTCAGGCCCTGGGGGGCCTGAGCAAGGAATGAATTTTAATGGCGTAGCCAAAAGGCCCCGGGTAAAACGGAAGAGAGTGCCCGGGATAGGTACAACCTTGCGGGATGGTTTCCGCTAGCAGCTGTTACCGAGAAATGGTATTAAAATCATTTTCCTTGCTCACCGGTCCCCAGACCGGTGAGAAGGCCGTCGCAAGGTGGCCGCATCTTGGGGTCTGGGGCCGCAGCCCCAGCCGGCGTCCACCGCATCGGAACGGTGGCGGTTTTTCCGTCGCTTTTTGACGCCAAAAAGCGACAACACCCCGGCAGGCAGCCGCTTGCCGATAACACTGCCTCGAAACGGCGGGACTTTTCGCTTCCTTTTGGTCACAAAAGGAAGGAGTGTCCGGCAGACTGCCGTCCGCCGGATGGCTAAGAACCCAACCATAGGGGAGCCATAAAAAGAAGGAGGCTTACGCCTCCTCCTGTTTCTCCCCGCACACACAATCCCCGAACCGTTTGATATACGCCTGGATATCATCAAAAATCGGCATCAGGGCCTGTCCGTGCTCGGTCAGGCTGTACTCCACCCGGGGCGGTACCTCCCCGTAATCGTGGCGGGAGATCAGCCCGTCCGCCGCCAGCTCTTTCAGCTGGTTGCTCAGCATCTTGTGGGTCACCCCGCCCAGCAGGTTCCGCAGCTCCCCGTACCGCAGGGTGCCGTGGGCCCCCACCATGAACAAGATCCGCAGCTTCCATTTGCCGCTGATCTGCTCCATCACCTGTTCCATCTTGTCACAGCCCACGTCCGCATAGCGGCAGTTGCAGCCCGGTCCCGGTCTCATAAGCCTTACTCTCCTTTTGGGTAGTGGTATCTTTTAAGTGCGTACTTGCCTTTTGGGTAAATCAGGATAGAATAAGAATACCACCAAAATTCTGTTGCCGCAAGCCCGGGGCTGCGGTACAATAAAGGCATGCCCAACCCTCACCGGGGCGGGCAAACCTATACTTAAAGAAGGAAACATACCATGCTGCTGCAACAACTGTTTGAGTTTCTCCACGCGGGGGTCACCCCGTTCCACGCCGTGGCCCACGCCGCGTCCTTGCTGGACGCCGCCGGCTTCACCCGCCTGGAAGAGGCGGATTACTGGAACCTGGAACCCGGCCGCGGCTACTATACCACCCGCAACAACTCCTCCCTCATCGCCTGGCGGGTGCCCGACCACGCCATCGGCGGCTGGCGCATCACCGCCAGCCACAGCGATTCCCCCACCTGGCGCATCAAGAACACCTCGGTCACCTCGGCGGGCTGCACCCGCCTGAATGTGGAAGGCTACGGCGGCATGAACATGGCCACCTGGCTGGACCGCCCCCTGTCCGTTGCGGGCCGGGTGCTGGTGCGCACCGAGGACGGCCTGGAATCCCGTCTGGTGGACCTGGACCGGGACCTGGTGGTGATCCCCTCCCTGGCCATCCACATGGACCGCACTGTCAACGACGGCCACAAGTATAACCCCCAGGTGGACATGCAGCCGCTCTACGGCCCCGAAGGCTGCCGCCCTCTGCCCGCCCTGCTGGCCGAGGCCCTGGGCGTACCGGAAGAGGAGATCGTGGACTTCGACCTGACCCTCTACACCCGGCAGGCCCCCACCACCATCGGGCCGGACGGGGAGTACTTCATGGCCCCCCGCATCGACGACCTGGAATGTGCCGCCACCACCCTCTTCGGGTTCCTCTCCGCCGCCGACCACACCGACAGCGCCTGCGCCCCCGTCTGGGCCATGTTCGATAACGAGGAAGTGGGCAGCGGTACCCGCCAGGGTGCGGCCAGCATTTTCCTGCGGGACGTGCTGGACCGGGTGTACGACGCCATCCCCCACAGCGCCCAGGGGATGCAGCGGGCCCTGGCCAACAGCTTTGTGCTCAGCGCCGACAACGCCCACGCCACCCATCCCAACTTTGTGGACAAGGCCGACCCCGCCAACCCGGTGCGGCTGGGCGGCGGCCTGGTGCTGAAGGTCAACGCCAGCCAGAAGTACACCACCAACGCCCTGTCCGGGGCGGTGGTGAAAGAGATCTGCCGCCTGGCCGACGTCAAGGTGCAGCAGTTCGCCAACCGGGCGGACCTGCCCGGCGGTTCCACCCTGGGCAACCTGCAGAGCCACACCCTGCCGGTGCCCATGGCGGACATCGGCCTGGCCCAGCTGGGCATGCACAGCGCGGTGGAGACCGCCGCCGTCTCCGACGCCGACGCCATGGTGCGGGCGGTGGATGCCTTCTACCGCACCCATCTGCGCTGCCTGGGCGACGGCCAGTACACCCTGGAGGCCGCCCAATGACCGTAGGCCGGTACGCACCCAGCCCCAGCGGCCGGATGCACCTGGGCAACCTGTGCTGCTGCCTGCTGGCCTGGCTCTCCGCCAAAAGCCGGGGCGGCAAGGTGGTGCTGCGCATCGAGGACCTGGACGAAGCCCGCTGCCCCCGGAAGTTCGCCGAGCTTTTGCAGCAGGACCTGGACTGGCTGGGCCTTGCCGCCGACGAGGGCGGGGACAAGGGCGGCCCGGACGGCCCCTACTACCAGAGCGAGCGCAGCGAAATCTATCAACAATTTTATGATGTCTTGTGGAAAAAAGGGCTGGTGTATCCCTGCTTTTGCAGCCGCAGCCAGCTCCACGCCGCCGATGCCCCCCACCGCAGCGACGGCCAGGTGGTCTACGCCGGTACCTGCCGGAACCTGACCCCCGAGGAAGTGGCGGAGAAATCCCGCCGCCGTCCCCCCGCCTGGCGGGTGAAAGTGCCCGACGAGACCATCGGCTTCACCGACGGCCACCTGGGCTATTACGAGGAAAACCTGGCCCGGGACTGCGGGGACTTCTACCTGCGCCGGGCGGACGGGGTGTTCGCCTACCAGCTGGCGGTGGTGGTGGATGATGCCCTCATGGGCGTCACCCAGGTGGTGCGGGGGGCGGATCTTCTCTCCAGCACCCCCCGGCAGCTGTGGCTCTACCGCACCCTAGGATTACCGGCCCCGGAATTTATCCACATGCCCCTGCTGCTGGCCCCGGACGGCCGGCGGCTGTCCAAGCGGGACGGGGACGAAAGCCTGGAACATCTCCAGGCAAAGTACACCCCGGAACAGATCATCGGGCGGTTGGCCTACGCCTGCGGGCTGCAGAAAGCCCCCGACCCCCGCACCCCCGCCGAGCTGGCGGAGAATTTTTCCTGGGAAAAGGTGCCCCGGCAGGATATCCTTCTGCCCGAAGGGCTGTTTTGAAAGAGAAAGCGAGAATGCGACCGCAACGGAAAGGAAGTGTTACCGTATGCAGCGGTTTGAAGTGACCGGCATGAGCTGCGCCGCCTGCAGCGCCCATGTGGAAAAGGCCGTGGCCGCCGTGCCCGGTGTTTCGTCGGTGGCGGTGAGCCTGCTGACCAACAGTATGCAGGTGGAGTATGAAGCCGACCCCGTGCCCGAGGATGTCATCGCGGCGGTGGAGGCTGCCGGGTACGGCGCCGCCGTGGCCGAGGAGGCGGACGCCGACGCCCTGGAGGATACCGAGACCCCCAAACTGCGCCGCCGCCTGATTCTGAGCCTGTGTTTCCTGGTGCCCCTGATGTACCTGAGCATGGGGCATATGATCGGCCTGCCCCTGCCGCCCTTTCTGGAAGGGGACGGCGCCGGGGCGGTGGTGTACGGCCTTTTGCAGCTGGCCCTGACCCTGCCGGTGTGCTGGATCAACCGGGCCTTCTTCATCAGCGGATGGAAAGGGGTGCGCAGCCTGGCCCCCGGCATGGACACCCTGGTGGCCATGGGCGCCGGGGCGGCGCTGGTCTACGGCGTCTTTGCCATTATCATGATGGGGGCGGGGCTGGCTTCCGGCAACCCGGACCAGGTCATGCAGTTCCGCCACGACCTGTATTTTGAATCCGCCGCCATGATCCTGACCCTCATCACGGTGGGCAAGATGCTGGAAGCCTACTCCAAGGGCAAGACCACCAGCGCTTTGAAAAGCCTGATGCAGCTGGCTCCGCCCACCGCCTGCGTCCTGCGGGAGGAAGGGGAACTGACCATCCCGGTGGAACAGGTCCGGGTGGGGGATATCTTCCTGGTCCGTCCCGGGGAGAGTATCCCGGTGGACGGTGTGGTGCTGGAAGGCCAGTCCAGCGTGAATGAGGCCGCCCTCACCGGCGAGAGCATGCCGGTGGACAAGGAGAAGGGCAGCCCGGTAAGCGCTGCCACCATCAACCAGAACGGCGCCCTGACCTGCCGGGCCACCCGGGTGGGACAGGATACCACCCTGAGCCAGGTCATCCGGCTGGTGGCGGACGCCGCTTCCACCAAAGCGCCCCTGGCCCGCACCGCCGACAAGGTGGCCGGGGTGTTTGTGCCCACGGTCATCGGCATTGCGGCGGTGACCATGGTCATCTGGCTGCTCATCGGCAAACCCTTTGACTTTGCCCTGGCCCGGGGCATCAGCGTGCTGGTCATCAGCTGTCCCTGCGCCCTGGGTCTGGCCACCCCCGTGGCCGTCATGGTGGGGTCCGGGGTAGGGGCCCGCAGCGGCATCCTCTTCAAGACCGCCGCCAGCCTGGAAGCCACCGGCTATACCGACACGGTGGTGCTGGACAAGACCGGCACCGTGACCACCGGCGAGCCCAGCGTGGTGGAGGTGGTGGGCACCCGTCAGGTGCCCCAGAAGTTCCTGCTGGGCATGGCCGCCGCCCTGGAAAGCCAGAGCGAACATCCCCTGGCCAAGGCGGTGCTGGCCTGCGCCAAGGAAAACGGCGTCCGGCCCTCTATGGTCAAAAATGTGCAGGCGGTGCCGGGCAAGGGGCTCATCGGCAAGGTGGCCGGCAAGACCATGGCCGGCGGCAACGAGGAATTCATCCGCAGCCAGGCGGATGTGCCCGACGACCTGCTGGAAGCGGGCCGCCGTCTGGCCGGGCAGGGGGCTACGCCCTTGTACTTCTCCCTGGACGGCCACGCCGCCGGAGTCATCGGGGTGGCGGATTCGGTGAAGCCCAGCAGCAAGCAGGCCATTGCCGAACTGCGGGCCCTGGGCCTGCATGTGGTGCTGCTCACCGGGGATAACGCCAACACCGCCGCCTACATTGCCCAGCAGGTGGGCCTGGACACCGCCGACGTGGTGGCCGGAGTGCTGCCCGCCGGCAAGGAGGCGGAAGTCCGCCGCCTGCAGGAGGAAGGCCGGGTGGCCATGGTGGGCGACGGCATCAACGACGCCCCCGCCCTGACCCGGGCGGATACCGGCATTGCCATCGGCGCCGGGGCGGATGTGGCCCTGGATGCCGCCGACGTGGTGCTGGTGCGCAGCGACCCGGCGGATGTGGCGGCGGCGGTGCGGCTGTCCCGCAAGGTGGTCACCAACATCCACCAGAACCTGTTCTGGGCCTTCTTCTACAACGCCGTCTGCATCCCGCTGGCGGCGGGGGTGATCTATCCCTTGAACATCCTGCTCAACCCCATGATCGCCGCCGCGGCCATGAGTCTTTCCAGCGTATGCGTGGTGACCAACGCCCTGCGGCTGAATACCTTTGATCCCCATGATGCCTCCCGCGACGCCCCGCCCAAGCA
>CAUEKL010000154.1 GCA_959018215.1 uncultured Gemmiger sp. | reverse complement strand
TCCCGGATGGGATGGTCCTTGTACAGGCAGCGGAACAAGCCGGTCATCAGCCGCCAGTCGGGGCTGTCGTCGTACATCTTGATCTCCTGCCCGATGATGCCCTGCTCCTTGGCGATGGTGGCCTCGGTAAACCAGGGGTGGCCCACCATGTTCAGCAGGATATCCAGGTTTTCGTCGATCTGGCCGCTGGCGGTAAAGATATAGCAGGTGCGGTCGTAGCCGGTGAAGGCGTTGGCCGAAGCGCCGGTCTTGGCGTACAGCTCAAAGGCATCCCCCTGCTCCGACTCAAACATCTTGTGTTCCAGGAAATGGGCGGTACCGGCGGGCAGTTCCACCGCCTTGCCGTCCAGGGTGAATTTGCGGGTGGTGGACCCGAAGGCGGTGGCGTACATGGCGTGCACCGTGCTGTACCCCGGCATGGTGCGGCAGAGTACCGTAAGGCCGCTGGGCAGAACGGTGCTCTGGCAGCGGATGGCGTCGGCGGCTTTGGCCCGGATGCCCTGCATGGTCTGGTCCTGACTCATGGTGCCACCTCCTCTTTCCCGGCAGTCACGGCGTAACACACCGAATAGTGATAGCTGTTGAGCAGTTCCCGCACTTCCTCGGCGGTAACAGCCTGGATGAGCACCTTGCCGTATTCCGGCGGGGCCAGGGCTTCGCCCCGGGCGATCTGGCCGTAGTACCAGTTTTCCAGCCCGCCCAGGCTGTCGCCCAGGGCATCCATGCTGGACATGAGGCTGCGGCGGCAGTCCTCCATCTCCTCCTCGGTGACGGGGCCCCGGCACAGGTCGTCCAGCTCCTTTAGGATGGCGGCCTCGGCCTTGGCTTCCCCGCCGGGTTCCACCCCGGAATCCACCATCATGACGCCGGTGGAGCGCAGTGCGCTGGCCCCGCAGTAGTAGCAAAGGCTTTGCTTTTCCCGCACATTGCGGAACAGACGGCTGGTGGCGGAACCGCCGAACACCCCCATGGCCATGCGCAGCTGGGAAATGCTGGGCAGGTCCTCCGGCGTGCCGGTGGTGAAGAGCATGCACAGTTTGGCCTGGGTCACACCGGGGATCTCCTCGGTGAACCGGCGGGTCTCGGTGATGGGCATGGCCATGGCCGAGGCAAACCGCTGGGGGGCACGCCGGACCTTTTCCAGCTTCTGGAGAAGGAGATCGGCCACCCGGGCACTGTCCGCTCCCTGGACCATCACGTCGATGGAGGAGGTGGACAGGATACGGTCATATTCCGCCTTGAGGGTGGCGGGGGTGACCTTGGGCAGGTCGGCCCGGTAACCACCCAGCTCGATGCCGGCGGGGGAATCCCCGTAGAACCGGCGGCGGGCCTGGCGCACACAGTACAGGCGCTTGTTGTTGAATTCGGCCTGCAGGCGGCGGTCCAGGGTCTCTTTTTCAATGCGGACGGCCTCGGGGTCAAAGACGCCGTCCACGAGATAGGGTTCAAACACGATGCCGAAGGCGATATCGGCGTATTCGGCGCTCAGGTTCTCCCCGGTCAGGGCAAACTTGTCCTTGATGCCGCAGATATCCACCGTCAGCACCCGGTCGGTACCGGCGGTGCCCAGATCCACCCCCAGGTCGGCCCCGTACAGGCGGGCCAGCTTGCGGGAAAGAGCGGTCATGTCCGGGCACTGGGCATAGCCCCGTTCCAGCACCAGGGGCAGCACCGCGGCATCGGTGGCCGAACGGCGCAGCGCCGGGTAGCGCAGATGGATGGTGATGCGGCAGCGGTTGAATTTTTCGGCGTCCAGCGTGGTCAGATACACGCCGGGAGCCAGCTGCTTGCGTTCAAACACAGGCGTTTCCTCCGGATTTGGGTATATTTTGCAAAATCCTGCTCCATTATACGCCCTTTGGGGCAGGTTGTAAATCAATCCACATGGCCGTCCAGGCCCTGGAAATAGGCCCGGCTGCGGGCAGCGGCGGTGGTGATCAGGTCGGACAGGGCCTGCAGGGAATCAAACTTGCGCACCGGGCACAGGTACTGATGGAATTCCAGCACCGGCCGCTGGCCGTACACGTCCCCGGAAAATCCGGGCACATAGGTCTCGCAGCTGACGGCGGCACCCTTTTCCGCCACCGTGGGCCGGGGGCCGATGCCGGTGGCCGCCGGGTACCAGGTGCCGCCGATGCAGATGCGGGTCAGATAGACGCCGCAGCAGGGCTGCAGGGTCCCGGCCGGGTAGTTCTGATTGATGGTGGGGGTGCCCAGCTTGCTGGTGCCCACCCCCTTGCCGTGGGTGACGGTCCAGTCGATGGCGTAAGGGGCCCCCAGCATGGCGTTGGCGTCGGGCAGGCGGCCTTCCTCCAGCGCGGCGCGGATGCGGGTGGAGGAGACCACCTCGCCCCGGTAGCGGGCCATCTCCACCACCGTGACCCGGATTCCGGCGGCGGCGCAGAGTTCCTTGAGGCGGGGTACATTGCCCGCCGCCCGGGCGCCGAAGGTGAAGTTATCCCCGCAGAAGACGGCTTTGGCATGGAAGCATCCCACCAGGATCTCCTGCACGAAGGCCTCGGGGGTCAGGGAGCAGAAATCCGCAAAGGGCGGTTCCATGAGCCGCCGCACTCCCAAAGAGGCAATGCGGGCGTGTTTCTGGGCGGTGGAGAGGATGCGCCCCCCTTTGAGGGTGCTGCCCTCCGCCAATTCAAAGGTAAAGACGGCAGGCATCAGGCCGCTGCGCCGGGCTTCGGTCACAGCGGCGGAGATGACGGCGCGGTGGCCCAGGTGGACCCCGTCAAAAAAGCCCAGGGCCACGGCGCTGCCCTGGGGGGCATCCACCGGGGCGATGGCCGGGATGATCTGCATATCCAATTGCTGCATCGTGTCAGGTCCTTTCGCAGAACAGTTTTTCCACCCGCAGGACGCCGCCTTCGATCACCGCCAGGCCCAGGAACAGACCGGCGGTATCGTACACACGGTAGCGGCCGTCCGCCGCGGGGTACCGGCTGGTGGGACAGCCGTTGAACAGATGGGTGCGGGCCGGTTCCTCCACCGTGAGGGCAGGCAGAGAGACAAAGGCGGTCTCCACCCCCAGCATCCAGCCGGACTGGGCCAGGGTGCCGCTCTCGGCCGCTGCCAGGATCTCCGGCAGGGTGTGGCACTGGTCCAGGGAGAAAGCCCCTGCCCGGGTGCGGCGCAGCGCCGACAGGTTGGCGGGCAGCCCCAGGGCCGCACCGATATCCTCGGCCAGCACCCGGATGTAGGTGCCCTTGGAGCAGGATACCCGCAGGGTGTGCTCCCCCGGGGCGGGACTGCCCAGATAGTCGATGGAATAGATGGTGATGGGCCGGGGGGTGCGCTCCACCGTATGGCCTTTACGGGCCGCCTTGTACAGCGGCTGGCCGTTCACCTTAACGGCGGAGTACATGGGCGGCAGCTGCTGCTGTGCCCCCAGGAACCGGGGCAGCACCGCCCGCAGTTCCGCCTCCCCCGCCGTGACGGGAGCGGTCTCCAGCACGGTGCCGGTGACATCCCCCGTATCGGTGCGGACCCCCAGGCGCAGGGTGGCTTCATAGGTTTTGTCGTGGTCGGGCTGGCGGTCGGCGGCCGCCGTGGCTCCGCCCGCAAACACCACCAGGACGCCGGTGGCCATGGGGTCCAGGGTGCCGGAATGTCCCAGGCGCCGGGTGCCCAGCGCGCCCCGCAGTTTGGCCAGCACATCAAAGCTGGTCCAGCCGGCGGGTTTGTCCACCGGCAGGATGCCGTTGGTCAGGTTGGTCATAGGTTTGCCTCCATACAGCAAGAACCGGTTTCAGACAGCGGGCCCTGCGGCGCCGCTGCCTGTCACCGGTTCCTTGACTGTCTTTATCCTTGGTTGCGGGCGGCGGGGTCAATCATGCCCCAGCGTTCCAGCTCCTTGCGCACCTCGTCCAGAATGGCGTAGCGCGCATTGTCCAGATTGCCGCTGATCTCGCACCCGGCAGCGCGGGAATGTCCCCCGCCGCCCAGATGCCGGGCGATGGCACAGGCATCCACACGGCCGGCGGTGCGCACACTGATCTTGAAGCTGCCGTCCTTCTGCTGGCGCAGGGTCAGGCCCACTTCCACCCCTTCGATAGAGCGGGGCAGGCTGGTCAGATCCTCCAGTTCGGCCCCCGGCACACCGGAAGTCACGATCTGGTCCCAGGTCAGGTAGATCATGGCACACAGACCGTCGAAGAAATACTCCAGGCTTTCCAGCGCCATCTTCTCGATCTCCAGCCGGGCCCGGGAGCGGGACTCGAACAGGCGGGCGTTGAGGTTTTCGATATTGGCGCCCGCCTCAATGACCCGGGCGGCCGCCATGTGGGTCTTGGCCGTGGTGTTGGAGAAGCGGAAGCAGCCGGTATCGGTGGCAATGCCGGTATACAGGCAGGCCGCGATCTCGGGGGTGAGTTCTACCCCCATATCGGTGACCACGTCGATCATGATCTCGCTGGCCGCAGCGGCGCCGGGGTCCAGCAGGGTCTCGTAGGCATAGCCGCTGTTGCTGGGATGGTGGTCGATGCACAGATCCACATGCTCGGCATATTTCTGCACATTGTTGCGGTCGCCGAAAAGCTGGATACCGGCCACATCCACCGCCACCACGAATGCCGGGGTGAAGCTGGCGTCAAACCAGCCGATGCCCATGAAATCGTACATGGAGGGGATGGGATCGCTGCAAAGCACGGCCACGTTCTTGCCCAGTGCTTTCAGGGCCAGGTACAACGCCCCGGCACAGCCGATGGTGTCGCCGTCGGGGTTCTTATGGCATAGGATCAGGATATCCTGTGCGGCGCGCAGACGCAGTACCGCAGTTTGCCTGTCCACAGATTCCGTCATAACTTACCTCTTTTCCAGCGATCCCGAAACACGCTCGGCTTCGCTCCAAAAGTTGCCGAAAGCAGGCATCAGTCTTCCTGCGGTTCGGCCTGTGCATCGGGCTGGTCCTTGGTTTCCAGCCCGCGCAGCATTTCATTGATATGCGCCGCATAGGCAGCGCCGTCATCCGCCACAAACACAAAGCGGGGTGCTTTGCGGATGTGCATGCGGCGGCTGACTTCGGTGCGGACGTGGCCGGACGCCTTGTTCAGGGCGGCGACCACCGGTTTGCTGCCCCCTTCGCGGCCCATGACACTGATGTATACCTTGGCCACATCCAGGTCAGGGGTCACGTCCAGGCGGGTGACGGTCAGCAGACCGCCCGCAACCCGGGGGTCCTTCATCTCGCCGATGATGGCGATGAGTTCCCGCTTCATATCCTGGGCCATACGGCCCTGGTTCTTGGTAGGCATTTGTTGGTAACCTCGTTCAATCAATCGCGGTATTCTTCCAGCTTGAAGCACTCGAAGACGTCGCCTTCCTTGATGTCGGAGAACTTCTCCAGGGTGATGCCGCATTCAAAGCCTTCGGCCACTTCCTTGGCGTCGTCCTTGAAGCGCTTCAGAGAGGCGATGGCGTCCTCGGTGATGACGATGCCGTCACGCACCAGGCGCAGCTTGGCGTCCCGGGTGATCTTGCCGCTGGTGACACGGCAGCCGGCAACGGTGCCCACGGAGGAGATCTTGTAGACCTGACGGACCTGAGCTTCGCCCAGAGCCACCTCGCGGATCTTGGGGGCCAGCATGCCCTTCATAGCGTCGGAGACATCGTTGATGGCGTCGTAGATGA
>CAUEKL010000153.1 GCA_959018215.1 uncultured Gemmiger sp. | reverse complement strand
CACTTATCCCGCAACAGCAGATGGTCTTTCAGCACTTCGGGATCGTTGATTTCGTTTTCCAGTTCCACAATATGGGCGCCCAGTTCTTCAATCTTGGTTTCCAGCTCTTTGAGACGATTCCGCAGTTCGGCACGGCGACGGCGCTGCTCCTTGCCGTATCCGGCACGAACGGGCCGTTCTTCCCTGCCGGATGGCTTTGCCGGTTCTGTACCGGAAGAAGCGGCGTGCAGAGCGGCAAAATCACGGTACATTACGCCCTTTCCGTTCTCCAGGTGCAGAATGGGACAACCAAGAGTCTGCATCAGGTAACGGTCATGGGTTACCAGAACCAGCGTGCCGGTATAGGCGGCTAGGGCATTGGTCAGGCTCTCCCGCATGTAAATATCCAAATGGTTGGTAGGTTCATCCAGGAACATCAGGTTAGGGCGTTCCAACGCCAGCTCGGCGAAACGAAGCC
Organism: uncultured Gemmiger sp.; assembly: GCA_959018215.1. Classification (GTDB taxonomy): domain Bacteria; phylum Bacillota; class Clostridia; order Oscillospirales; family Ruminococcaceae; genus Gemmiger. Next base: position 5,214 of record CAUEKL010000153.1, on the reverse strand, counting down.
GGGCCAGTTCCCCGCCCGACAGGGTGGCACAATCCTTGAATACCTCTTCTCCGCGGTAGCCAAAGCGGGCAAGATGGCTTCGCACTTCCAGTTCAGTAAAGCGAGGATACTGGTTCCAGATCGCATCGATGACACGTCCTGCCCGCCGCGCCTGCTGCTGGGTAAAAATGCCCGCTTTGGCACCGGAGCCAAGGCGCACCATGCCACCGGAAGGGCGGCGCTTTCCGTCAAGCACCTGCAGAAGGGTGGATTTGCCGGCTCCGTTTGGACCGGCTATAACCAGCTTGTCTCCCCGATGAACCGTGTAATCAAAAGGTTCCAGCAGGGTGCGTTCGCCGATGCGAATGGTCAGGCCCTTCATGATCACCAGCTCATCATAAGGCTCTATGTCATACTCGAAACGGAAATTCAGGTCCCGTCCCTGACGTTGCGGGGCTTCCACAATCTCCAGCTTTTCCAGCTGTTTGCGGCGGCTCTGGGCCATTTTTGTGGTGGAAGCGCGGACCAGGTTGCGGTCGATGTAATCCTGCAGTTTGGCTGCCTTTTCCACGGCAGCATCGTGCATTTTTTGCTGGCGTTCATCAGCGGCTTCCCGTTGAGGAAGGTAAGCCGAATAATTGCCCTTGTAGGTCAGAATGGTCTTTCCGGCCAGCTCCCAAATCCGGGTGCAGACCGCATCCAGGAAATAACGGTCATGGCTGACGACAAGAACAGCGCCACGGTAGGTTTTGAGATAACTCTCCAACCATTCCATTGTTTCAAGATCCAGATGGTTGGTAGGTTCGTCCAGAATCAGGATATCCGGACGCTCCAGCAAAAGTCTGGCCAGGCGGAGACGGGTCTGTTCCCCACCCGAAAGAACACCGGCTTTTTTGGTCCAGGTATCGGCAGGAAAGCCCATACCGTTCAAGACCTTTTTGATCTGGGTATCCATGTTGTAGGCATCCATGGAGTCAATCACGGCAGTACAATGGGCAATACGGTCTTCCAGCTCGGGCCCGTGCGGGGCTGCCAGCTGCTTTTGCAGCTGTTCCATCTCCTCCATTGCCTGCAGAGCGGGAGAGAATGCCAGTTTCATGGTTTCGTAAATATCTTTTTCCGGCGCAAGGTGTCCGGATTGTTCCAGATAGCCGCAGGTGACACCGGCAGCAAACACGGCGTCGCCAGTGTCCGGCTGGCTTTCCTGGCACAAAATCCGCAGCAGAGTGGTCTTGCCGGTGCCGTTTGCTCCTATGATGCCGATGCGGTCACCGCGTTCCACGCCTGCCGTGATGCCGACCAGAACCTCATGTTCGCCAAAGCTTTTGCCAAGGTTCTGCAGTTCAATCAACATGATATGTTCAACCTTTCGTACTTCCTTTTTCTGCGTACCGTTTGCTTGTGTACCGAAAGATGCCGCTGCCCGGCAGAGCAGCGGCATTCATTTCTTGTTACTGGTCGTTCATGTGGCGGCGGTTGCGCACACCGATGTTTTCCAGTTCTTCCGGCTCCATCACGATCTGATACAGTGCTTCATACGAACCGACCGTATACTTGGGCTCGATTCCCGTCTGGTTTTCTTCCCCGGTGAAGTTGACCCAGCAGGTATCCAGACCGGCATTTTTCCCGCCCCGGATATCCGCCAGAAGGTCATCCCCCACGACCAGCACGCGGGACCGGTTGGTAATTCCCAGATCGCGCAAAGCGGCTTCATAAATTTTGGGGTTCGGCTTGGTAGCACCAACCTTCTCCGAAATATAAACACCATCCATAAACTGTTCCAGACCGGATGCGGTAATGCGGGATTTCTGTACCTTATAAGCACCATTGGAAACAATAGCCAGGGTGGCAACTTCCGCCAGCTCATTCAGCGCAGTCAGAGCACCGGGAATCAAATCAGCGTGATTGGACAGCTGATCTTCATAATAATCGTTCATTTCTCGCCCTTTTCCGTTATCGGGCAGTTCCATGGCCTTGAGATACTGGCCAAAACGGACGGAAAACAGTTTGTTTTTGGTCAGTTCCCCTTTAGCCAGACGATCCCACAGCTGTCGGTTGACTCTATGGTATACATCCAGAGCCGCTTCATCATGAGGCAGTTCATAATGCATCAGAGTATCCGTCAGAGCCTGACGCTCCGCCGCATCAAAATCCAGCAGTGTATTATCGGCATCCAACAACAAACAAGTATAATAGGCCATATTTTACTCCTGTTATCTGACCGGATCAGCCGTTTCCGGAAAGAGTGGTTCGTCCTCCAAAACAGCCTGCGGCCAATCCAAATCATAGTTTTCTACCGAGCCGTCCGTCACATCGTCAGGCCCCAGCTGGGGTGTAAACACGGAATTGCATTCATCTTTCATCATGGGGCGACACCTCCGCCTCATGCTATGCAAACGGACGGTCAGTCGTCACCCTTGTCTTTATCCTTATCCTGGTCCTTGTCCGTATCTTTGTTGTTATCAGAAGATGGAGTAGGAGTCGGAGCTTCGGTAACCGTCAGCTTGAATTCCGCTGTTTTTCCGTTGTTGGTGGCGCGAATGGTATATTCACCTACACCGTTGGCTGTGAATTGGGCCGAATTGCCGGTGGCAGACCAATCCGGCTTTTGCGGGCAGGACCAGGTGATGTCACCGGACTGATTTTCTACGGTAGCGGTAAAGGTGGTGGAGCTGCCCGCCGGCATGCTGGACACCCCGGTAATGGAAACCTTGGTCGGTGCATCCGCAACAGTCACCGTGACTTCACTGGAACCATAAACGCCGTCAATTTCCACGCCTGCTTTGATTGTGTAAGTGCCGGTGGCGGTAGGTTTGAATTCAAAACTGTATCCGTTGCGCATCAGATCTCCGTTGACAGCCCACTGTACACTGTCGGCGCTGGCGGATTCGTCGTTGACAATCAAGGTGGCATGGAAGGTAACGCTGTCTCCCAGGTTCATGCTGCGGTTGCCTTCGTCAATTGTCAGAGCAACGGTGGTTTTCTGGTTGAACATGGCAGTAACCGAGATATCCTGCGTGACTTTTTTGACCCATTTGGTGTTCTTGATGCCATCGCTCCAACCGAAGAAGGTATATCCGTCGGCCGGGACGGCTTCCACCGTTATGGTTTCTCCGTCCGGCACCTCAAACTCCAGCTTGGTAACGCCGGTCTGACCGTTGCCGCTGAGGGTACCTTTTCCATCCTCAATCTCAAACGAAACCTTATGGACAGAAGGTGTGGCTGTCGGCGTAGCGGTGGGCGTGCTGCTTGCGGACTGGGAAGCAGATTCTGCCCGGGTGGGAATGTCATTGGTATCCGGACGGCGGTCTTCCGTGTCATAGGCATGGGAAGTGATATAGTTTACCAGCTCCTTGGCCCCATTGGTAGTATAGGACTGTTCGCTGATAAAATTGCTGTCGGCGAAACCGGTATCATCTTTCAGCACTTCCGAACTGTTGAGGAACTTGTAATCAGAGTCATTGCACATCACAGCCAAAGCCTGGTTGTACTGGTCAATCAGCAGCTGGGTAGCAGCAGCGTTGTCCGAATCTTCCAGCACGGGCGGAATGGCGTTTACAATGATATCACAGTAGGAATAGGCAGTAGAGAATCCGTCCAGCATATGTTTGTAATCCTGCACGAAGGCATCCGGCGTCAGACCGGAAGAGAGGTCATTGGAACCAAGGGTCACAACAATGCGGCGGGGCTTCATTTTGGCAAGGGCCTGCGGAATGGTGTAGGAATTGGAATCTACTTCAAAATAGATACAGTAATCCTGCAAAGCCTTGCTTACAGACAATCCGTCCTTGCCCAGATACTGGTTCAGAGTGATCTGGCCCGCGCTTTTGAGGGAACCGGTGTACTCATCCCCCACATATACCACCGTAGAGGCGTAGGAGGAGTCCGAAGAGCTCTCTTCTTTCAGTACAGCATCCAAAGAGGTGTCCACCGGATACAGGCTGCTGTCATATTTGGTTTTGCCGCCCTTTCCGGCACCAAGCATACCGGGAACAATCCAGGCACACACAAAAGTGACAATAACAGCCAGTACGCACAGTACCAGCACGAGGCAGGCACGACGCTGGGTGGGGCTGAAAGATGCCCCGCGGAAACCGTTGCGGCTCATATGAAAAGATACCTCCGTTCCTGTATTGCGGTGAAATCCTCTGTTTTTATGCGTTCAGGATATACCTTGTCAATTCGGCGCAATCGCTGGCCAGAAAGACCGGATTCCAGGCAGACAGTTCCTCCCGGCTGCCATATCCATACAGTACACCTGCGGCGGGAATACCGCAATCGGCGGCTCCCTGCATATCATCCTGCCTGTCTCCCACCATAAGGATTCTCTTTCCCGCAAGCCGCGGGTCAGCCAGAACAGAACGAATCACTGCGGTTTTTGTGTCCACACTCTTGTCCATACTCTTGTCCATACTGGCGCCGCCGATACGATCAAAGCAATGCGCAATACCTTGCTCTTCCAATATCGGGGTGACGACTGCGGTGGGTTTTGATGTGGCCGTTGCCAAAAACAACCCCGCCTGACGCAGTGTACGGAGCATGTCCGGAACGCCGGGAAACGGGGCACACATGTGCATGCCCCGCTGTGCATACCGGGTCCGATAAAAGGAAACCGCCCGTTCCACATCGTCATCCGATGCAAAGTGCTCTGCAAAGCTCTGCCGAAGAGGTGGCCCCAGATAACGGCCCAGATCCATACCGGAGGGGTCAAGTCCCATCATGCGGAATGCATAAGAAAAAGTATCCAGAATTCCCGGACGGGAATGGAGCAGAGTGCCGTCCACATCAAACAACACGGCGTCATATAGCGGCATTCAGAAGTTCCTCCCTCGGCAGTACTTCCGGTGGGCGTACCACCGCAGCATAGCAATGCCATTATTATATCACAAAGTATTGCATTTGGAAACGTCTTCACGGAATTTTGATATTCTTTTGTGAAACTTCTCCGGAATAAAAAAGGACGCCGATCAGTTGACCGACGTCCGTAAAAGCATTTCAGGAAAGAAGCATTCTGTCGTTGGCACCGTCGCCGCTGAGCTGTTCAAAGCGGGCCAGCAGGTCGGAAACCTGAAGGGCCTGCTTTTCGGCACCGCGTACATCATAGATGATGCGCCCTTCGTGCATCATGATCAACCGGTTGCCGTATTTGATGGCATCCCGCATGTTGTGGGTGATCATCAAAGTGGTCAGATGATTTTGCTGTACAATCTTTTCAGAAAGTTCCAGCACCTTGGC
>CAUEKL010000152.1 GCA_959018215.1 uncultured Gemmiger sp. | reverse complement strand
TGGAGAATCTGGACAAGAGCGACGGCGGCGACAACCTGAACCTGATCTTCAAGGTTCTCAAGCGGGGCGACAAGCTGGCCGCCGCCCTGCGCAGCGGGGATGAGGCCCAGCTTTCGGACATGGGCCTGCGGTACGACCTGACCCTGCCCCTCTCCCGCTACTACGCGGCCAACCGCAATTCCCTGCCCCATCCCTTCAAGGTCATCCAGACCGACCGGGTCTACCGGGCCGAGCGCCCCCAGAAGGGCCGCCTGCGGGAGTTCGTCCAGTGCGACATCGACATTCTGGGCGACGCCAGCCCCAACGCCGAGGTGGAACTCATCGACGTGACCGCCCGGGCGCTGCTGCGCATCGGCTTCTCCGGCTTTACGGTGAACATCAACGACCGCCGCATTCTGCGGGCCATGCTGGCCGGCATGGGCTTCGGGGAGGATACCCTGGATTCGGTCTGCATCAGCTTTGACAAGATGGACAAGATCGGTGCCGACGGGGTGCGGGGCGAGCTGGAGGAAAAGGGCTTCCCCGCCGAAGCCGTCGCTGCCCTGGACGCCTTCCTGCGCGGAGGCGACTTCAGCCTGGAGGCCGTCACCGCCGCCTGCGGCGAGAAAGGCCCCGAGCTCACCGCCGACCTGCGGTATGTGCTGTCCACCGCCGAAAAGCTGGCCGCCGGGCGCTACGGCATCGCCTACTGCCCCAGCCTGGTGCGCGGCCAGGGCTACTACACCGGCATGGTGTTTGAGGTCACCTGCCCCCAGTTCTCCGGCGCGGTGGCCGGCGGCGGCCGGTACGACAACATGGTGGGCAAGTTCATCGGCCAGACGGTGCCCGCCGTGGGCTTCTCCATCGGGTTCGAGCGTGTCTGCGGCATTCTGCTGGAACAGGGCTACGCCATCCCCGGCGCCAAGCCCAAGCTGGCTCTGCTCTACCTGCCCGAGGCCGACTTTGCGGATGTGCTCACCAAGGCCGAGCGGCTGCGCGCCGACTATGACGTGACCGTCCTGGCCCAGGCCAAGCAGCTGGGCAAGCAGTTCGGCACCCTGGAGGCCGCCGGGTTCAACGCCGTGGCCTTTGCGGACAACGAGGACATCAAGGTCCTTGGTCAAAAGGGCTGAAAAGCAACACAAAACTTTAGCGGGAACGCCGAAAAATGGCGTTCCCGCTTTATTTTTGGCATCAATTTGTAACGTGCGGCGGCGGTTTCCGTGTTATACTGGTGACAGAAGAAGAGATCCCGGCAAAGGAGGAGATCCCATGAAACGCACCACCCTTTCCGCCCGGCTGGCCGCCGCCCTCACCGCTCTGGCCCTTGTTTTCTCCCTGAGCGCCTGCGGGGCTTCCGCCGGGGACAAGTTTGCTGCCGCCGATGTCACCGAATCCACCGAGGCCGCTGTCATGCCGGAAGAAGGTCTGACCAACGGCAGCACCGCCGATGGAGCCGAAGCCGCCGAGGGAGCCGGGGCCGGAGCCGTGACCCTGGACCCGGGCGCCACCAGCGAGAGCGCCCGCAAGATCATCTACACCGCCAGCCTGGAACTGGAAGCCACCGATTTCGACGCCGCCCGCACCGCCCTGATGAATGCGGTGGACGCCCAGGGGGGCTACCTGCAACACAGCAGCCAGAACGGCAGCGCCGAGGACCAGAACCGCAGCCTGAGCTGCACCGTGCGGGTGCCGGCGGAACACTACCGGGCCTTTCTGGAAGCGGCCGCCCAGGCGGGCAGCCAGCGGTACGTAAGCGAGGATGCCAACGACATCACCGCCGGGTATGTGGACGTGGAAGCCCGGCTGGCTGCCCTGGAAAACCAGCGGGACCGGCTCAACGCCCTGGCTGAAAAGGCAGAAACCACCGCCGATCTGCTGGAGATCGAAAGCCAGCTTTCGGACGTGCAGTATGAGATCGAAAGCTACACCCGCCAGCTGCGGGCCATGGACGACCAGGTCAGCTACTCCACCGTGGACATCTCCCTGTACGAGGTGGCCGCCCTGACCCCGGTGACCCCCGTCACCTTCGGGGAAAAAGTAGGCAGGGCCTTCGGGGACGGCTGGGAAGTCTTTGTGGACTTTATCCAGGGCACGGTTCTGGCCATCGTATATGCCTGGCCGCTGGTGGTGCTGGCGGTGGTGGTCATCGCGGTGCTGCTGGCCACCCGGCCCGCCCGCCGTGCCCGCCGGGAAGCGAAAGCCGCCAAACAGGCCGCCCGCAAGCCGGGCAGCGCTTACACCTACCCCGTCACCCCCACTTCGGACCCGACGCAGGAGGAAAAAACGCCCCCGCAGGATGGCGGCACTCCCAAATACTGAGTTTTCCCCACAAACAGCAGCGCCCCCGCAGCCACACGGCCGCGGGGGCGTTTTCTGCATTTTTACGGGGTTTCCCGGGAGGGAGGATACAGGCTGCCCCGGCTGCGGAAAAAGAGGAAGCAGCCCACGGCGCTGACCAGGGCCTCGCTCACCGGGAAGGCCAGCCACACCCCCGGCATGCCGAAGAGGGCTGCCAGCAGCAGGGCGGCGGGCACGATGACGAAGAGCCCCCGCAGCAGCGAGATGGCCTGGGCGGGCGCCGGGCGCTCCACCGAGGTGAACCAGATGGACAGGATCACGTTGGCCCCGGCAAAGAGGGCTCCCAGGAAGTAGAGTTTCAGCCCCTGCACCGCGATGGCCTGCAGGGTGGGGTCGGCCTCGCTGTTGAAGATGCCGGCAATGGTCCCGGCCCCCGCAAAGATGCCCAGATACACCACCACCGTCACCGCTGCCATGCTGAGCAGGGCGTAGCGCAGCAGCCGGAAGAGGTCGGGCCGCTGTCCGTGACCCCAGGCCCGGCTGACCAGCGGCTGCATGCCCTGGGCCAGGCCGGAATACACCGCCAGCACCACCAGCGACAGGTTGGCCACCACCCCGTAGGCCGCCACGCCGGTATTGCCCGCCAGGCGCAGGATCAGGAAGTTGAAGGTGACCATGACCACCGCCCCGGAGAGCTGTTCCAGCAAAGAGGGTACGCCCAACGCCGCAATGCGGGCGGCGGTGCGGCGCTGGGGACGGCAGGGCACCGGGCGGAAGCCGCAGTGGGGGTTGGCCCAGTGGGGTGCCTGGATGAGGATGCCGATGACCGGGGACACGCCGGTGGCCAGCACCGCGCCCAGGATGCCCAGCCCGAAGGGGAAGATGAAGATGTAGTCCATGACGATGTTGGCCAGGCTGCCGGTGACGGTGGCAGCCATGGACAGCTGGGGGGCACCGTCGTTGCGCATGAAGCATTGCAGCACGTCATTGAGCAGGAAGGCCGGGGCAAAGATCAGCAGAACCCGCAGGTAGGTGGTGGTCATGGTGTGGACGGTGCCGGTGGCCCCCAGCAGGGCGGCCAGAGGGCCGGGAACGGTAAGCCCGGCCAGCACGAACACCACCGCCGCAGCGGCGGCCATGCCCAGGGTGTGGGTATAGACCACCTTGGCTTCCTGGGCGGCGTTCTGGCTTTTGAGCACCGAGAAGCGGGTGGCCCCGCCCATGCCCAGCAAAAGGCCGATGCCGTGGATGACGTTGTAGACGGGAATGGCCAGGTTCAACGCAGCCAGGCCCTCGCTGCCCAGGCCCTGGGCCACAAAGAAGGTATCCGCCAGAATGTAGCAGGACACCGCCATCATGCCCAGCACGCTGAGCACCGCATAGCGGCCGAATTCGGCCCGCAGGGTCGGATTTGTATGGTTCATGGTTTTGCCTCCTTTTGTATGTCAGTCTGTCCCCGCGCCGGGCCAAACATACAAAAAACGCCGGTGCTTCGCGTCTTCAATGGCCTACGACGCAAAGCCCAGCGTTTTGTATAACCCACCCGGCGGCGGGTCCTTATTCAGTTTGTGTTCAGTGGTTGTCCACCAGAGCGATGGACAGGTCCTGCAGCTGCTTGGGGTCCACCACATCGGGTGCACCGGACATGGGTTCGCCGGCGTTCTGCACCTTGGGGAAGGCGATGACATCCCGGATGGAATCTTTCTTCAGCATGAGCATGACCAGACGGTCCAGGCCGTAGGCCATACCGCCATGCGGGGGCGCACCGTACTTGTAGGCATCCATCAGGAAGCCGAAGCTGGCGCGGGCCTTCTCCTCGGTGAAGCCCAGGGCGCGGAACATGCGGTCCTGCAGGGCAGGGTCGTTGATACGGATGGAACCGCCGCCCAGCTCCACACCGTTGAGCACGATGTCGTAAGCCAGGGCACGGCAGGCACCGGGGTCGCTCTCCACCTTGTCCAGGTCTTCCGGCTTGGGCATGGTGAAGGGATGGTGCATGGCCATCCAGCGGCCTTCCTGCTCGCTGTACTCGAACAGGGGGAAGTCCACCACCCACAGGAAGTTGAAGGCGTCCTTGTCGATGAGCTCGTACTTGCGGCCCATCTCCAGGCGGACCTGGCCCAGGGCGGTGCAGGCGCGGACCCAGTCGGTGTCGCTGACCAGCAGCAGCACGTCCCCGGTCTCCACGTTCAGAGCCTGGTACAGGGCGGCCTTCTCCTCCTCGGTGAGGAACTTTTCAAAGCTGGAGGAGGTGCTCTCGGCAGTCAGGCGGCTGTAAGCCAGACCCTTGGCGCCGTAGGTCTTGGCGACCTCGCCCAGCTTGTCGATGTTCTTGCGGGTCAGGCGGTCGGCCATGCCCTTGGCGTTGATGGCACGGATGGTGCCGCCGGCGGCCAGGGCATCGGCGAAGGGCTTGAAGTCGGTACCGGCAAAGACGCTGCTCACGTCCTGGATCTCCAGGCCGAAGCGGGTATCCGGCTTATCGGAACCAAAGCGGCTCATGGCCTCGTCCCAGGGCATGCGCACAAAGGGAGTGGGCACATCGATGTTCAGGATCTCTTTCCACAGACGCTTGATGAGGCCCTCGTTGATGGTCATGACATCGTCCTCGGTGACGAAGGACAGTTCCTCATCGATCTGGGTGAACTCCGGCTGACGGTCGGCGCGCAGGTCCTCGTCCCGGTAGCAACGGGCGACCTGGAAATAGCGGTCGAAGCCGGACAGCATCAGGATCTGCTTGTACAGCTGGGGGCTCTGGGGCAGGGCGTAGAAGTGGCCGGGCTGCACACGGCTGGGCACCAGATAGTCACGGGCGCCTTCCGGGGTGGACTTGATCAGGGTCGGGGTCTCGATCTCGCAGAAATGCTGATCGTAGAAGTAGCTGCGCACCACCTGGCAGATCTTGGAGCGCATGACGATGGGCTCGTGCATGGACGGGCGGCGCAGGTCCAGATAGCGGTAGCGCAGGCGCAGGTCATCGTTGACGTTGATGCCGTCGCGGATCTCGAAGGGCGGGGTCTGGGCTTCGCTGAGCACCCGCAGTTCGCTCACATACAGTTCCACATCGCCGGTGGCGATCTTGTCGGTCTTGGCGGCGCGCTCCCGCAGAGTGCCCCGGCAGATCACCACGTACTCGCTCTTGAGGGTCTCCGCCTTTGTGAAGACCTCCTTCGGCGTATCCTCGTCAAAAACCATCTGCAGAATGCCGGTGGTATCCCGCAGGTCGGCAAAGATGATGCCGCCCTTGTCACGGGCGCGGGCGATCGAACCGCAGACGGTCATCTCCTTGCCCGCGTCGGCCAGGCTGACTTCGCCGCAGTAGTTGGTGCGGCGCAGGTTGCCCATCGTTTCCATAACTCTCTATCCCCTTTTGGTGGAATCTTATTTGCTGAAACT
>CAUEKL010000151.1 GCA_959018215.1 uncultured Gemmiger sp. | reverse complement strand
CCCCGGGTGAAGAGAAAGACTTATGCTTTTTTCCGTTCCCGGTCCCGGACCAGCCAGACGAGCAGCCCCACCACAGTCAGCCCGCTGACGACTTCGGCCGCCCGCCAGGACAGGGGCTCGGCGAAGCCCACGGTGAGGGTGCCGTCGTAGCCGGGTGCCAGGACCACGGCCACCTGGCCGGTCTCGCCCTGGGTGACGGTGGCGGCGCCGCCGTCGTTGGAAAGAACCTGATACCCCGGGTAATACACCAGGGGCAGTTCCAGGTTGGCGTTGGCATCGGCACTCTCATTGACCAGCCGCAGGGTATACCGCAGGCTGCCCTTTTCCACCACCGTACAGCTCAGGTTGTCGCTGGGGGAAAGGTCGGGGTTTTCCGCCTGTTCCAGGGCAAAGGCCGAGGGCAGATACTCCATGGCGCTGCTGGTGGTGGTGTCCGAAAGTCCCTCGGTGGTGCCGTGGCGGCTGCGGCCGAACTGGGCGTCCACGTAAGGGGTCAGGTCCAGCCCCGCAAAGACCACCGCCAACGCGATGAGCCCCGCGGCGCACAACCGGGCCGGGCGTACCCCCGCCGTGCGGCCCAGCAGGTATACCAGGGCGCCGCCCGCGGCGGCCAGCCCCAGCACCGCAAACACCAGGAACCGGAAGGGGAACTGGAAGTTCAAAAACATCCGGCCGACGGATTCCCCCATCCAGCCCGCAAGGGTGGTCCAGCCTTTGTAGCCCACCAGCAGGGTGGCGGCGGTGCCCAGCACCAGTCCGGCGATCCCTACCTGGCGGCCCCGGCTGGGCAGGTCCTTTTTCCAGACCAGCAGCACCAGCAGTCCCGCCGCTGCCAGCAGCAAAGGCGCCCCCAGGCGGATGTAATCCACCTTGGCGTTCCAGGGCTGGAGCAGGTTGGCAATGGAGATGGCGTAGTCCGCCGGGTCGATGGCGTTGGAATCCGCCCGGAAGCGGTACTCCCCGCCCAGCTCCTGAAGCATGGGCACCACGAACCAGGCGCACAGCAGCACCGTCAGCCCGGCGCCCTTGAGCAAAGTCAGCAGCCGCTGGGGCCGGAAAGCCCGTTTTGCGCACAGCAGCACGGTGAACACCGCCGCGATGGCAGCCAGCTCGGTGGTGATGGTGTGGGTGAGGATCACCCCGCTGAACCCGAAGGCCAGGGGCAGAAAGGCGCGGCGGCGCTGGGTCTCGTCGGCGTCGTCGGCGTACAGGGCCCAGAAGCCGTAGAGAATCAGGGGCAAAAAGGTTTGGGCGCAGGTCTCGCCCAGAGCCGGGCGGTAGTACATGTTGAACAGCCGGTAATAGGCAGTCATGTACAGGGCGGTGGCGGTGAGGGCCGCCGCCCGTCCCTTGAAGATGCGGGAGAAGCTCCACCAGCTCAGCAGAGCGGTGAGGACATGCACCCCCACCAGCAGCAGGTTATATGCCCGGAAGAGGGGCATGCCCGCCAGCATGAGCAGGGCCGGGAAGTAGAGGAGCAGATCCCCGTAAAACAGGGGGCTGGCATAGCCGTAGCCGTTCAAAAAATTGGGGTAGATGCGCACCGGGAACTGACCCTGGGCCAGCCCTTCGGCCACACCGGCCAGCCGGGACATATGGAAACTCAGGTCAAACCCGTAGGAGACGGCATCGGTGAGCACCGGCAGGCTGCACAGCAATACCAGCCCGGCCAGGGTCAGGCCCACCACCCGGTTTCCCGGGTCCCGGACCAGGCCGGTACCGGGGAGCAGGGCCATCAGCAGCCCATCGGCCAGCAGGAACAGGAGCAGCAGGCCCACCGCGCAGGCGGCATCATACCAGCCCTGGCGGTGGAGGGTCACCGAGGTCAGGGTCCAGTCCCCGTGGTCCGCCCCGAACACCAGCCGGGCGGCGCCGTCATTCTGTTCCAGCCAGACGATGCCGGTGACGGTATTTTCGCTCCCTCCGGTGGCGGGCAGGGTCAGGGTCATGTCGATGACATCCGCCGATTCCGGCAGCAGCTGCAGCTGGGCATCCTGCCCCGCCGCGTAGGTCACGGTGAGCAGGTACCGTCCCCCGGGCAGGGAGAAGGGTGTACTGGCCAGCAGGGAAGGGGGCGGGGTCTCGTCGTCCGCCGCCCGGGGTTCCAGGGTATCGAAGAGGGTGGTGTTCCCAGGGTCCGGGGTCACCGACCCGTCCGCCCCGGTCTGCAGGGTCAGGGTGTCGGTGTACTGGTTGGTGAACTGGGCAGGGGAGAAGGTCATCTCCCCCTGGGTGCCCAGGCCCCGGGTACATACCAGGACCAGCCAGACCAGTTCCACCAGCAACAGCAGGGGCATCCACCGGGGCAGGGCCACCGGGCCCTTTTTCGTTTTCAGTACGATCTGCATGCGGTTTTCCCCTTTACATCAGGTTGCGGGGGCTCACTCGTTGTCCTCGGTGTCGGGGGCGGCGGAGTCGGCGGCTTCGTCGGCGCGCTCTTCCGCCTCAATGCGGGCCAGCTCCTCGGCGGAAGGCTCCCCTTCGCCCTCCTCCTCCGGCTTCTGGGTCTCGGCGCCGTTGTCCCGCTCCACCCGGGCCACCATGGCCACCTTGTCCTCCTCGCCCAGGCGCATGACCCGGACGCCGCTGCCGTAGCGGCTCTGGACGTTGATGTCGTCGGCGTGCATCCGGATGAGGATGCCGTTCTGGCTGATGAGGATGAGGTCGTCGGAATCGTCCACGATCTTGACGGCGGCCACCCCGCCCTTGGCGTAGTTGCGGATGCCCAGACCGCCCCGCTTGGTGATGCGGTAGTCGTCCACGCGGCTGCGGCGACCCTTGCCGTCCTCGGTGACGGTGAGCAGGGTGGCGCCGGGGCGGCAGACACCCACGCCCACCACATAGTCGCCTTCCCGCAGGCGGATGACCCGCACGCCGTGGCCGGTGCGGCCCATGCTGCGGGCGCCGGATTCGCTGAAGTGGATGGCGGCGCCGTTGTGGGTGGCCACGATGAGGTCATCGCTGCCGCCGGTGATGTGGCACCACACCAGGCTGTCGTCCTCATTGAGGGCGATGGCGTTGAGCCCCGCCTTGCGGATGTTGCGGAACTGGGACAAAGGCGTGCGCTTGATGAGGCCCTGACGGGTCACCATGGTGATATAGTTGTGCTCCTCGTCGATGTCGGCGGGCTGGCGCATCATGATGGTGACCTTTTCGCCCTCCTGCAATTGCAGCAGGTTGGCGATGTGGGAGCCCTTGGCGGTGCGGGCGCCTTCCGGCACCTGGTAGCCTTTGAGCCGGTAGACCCGGCCCCGGTCGGTCATGAAGAGCATATGGTCATGGGAGGAGCCCACGAACAGTTCCTCGGTGAAGTCGTCGTCCTTCTGGTTCATGCCCTGCACGCCCCGGCCGCCCCGGTTCTGGGCGGTGTAGGTGTCGGCGGCGGTGCGCTTGATGTACCCGGAATGGGTCAGGGTAAAGACGCACTGTTCCTTGGGGATCAGGTCCTCGATGTCCACCTCGCCGGAAACGGCCTCGATGGAGGTGCGGCGCTCGTCGCCGTACTTGTCCGCCAGGGCCTGCAGATCGTTCTTGACGATGAGCATGGCGTGGTGGTCGTTGGCCAGGATATCCTTGTAGTTTTCGATGGCGGTGCGCAGCTGGCCCAGTTCCTCGTCGATCTTGAGGATCTCCAGACCGGCCAGACGGCCCAGCTGCAACTTGACGATGGCATCCGCCTGGGGATCGTCAAAGCCGAACTTCTCCATAATAGCGGCCTTGGCTTCGGAGAAGCCGCCCTTGCAGGCGCGGATGGTGGCGATGATCTCGTCCACGATGTCCACGGCCTTGCGCAGGCCTTCCAGGATGTGTTCCCGGTCCTGGGCCTTCTTCAGTTCAAAGGCGGTGCGGCGGCGGATGACCTGGCCCTGGAATTCCAGATAGCGTTCCATCATGGTTTTCAGGCTCATGATCTTGGGCACGCCGTCGTCCAGCGCCAGCATGATGACGCCCACGGTGTCCTGGAGCTGGGTGTAGCGGTAGAGCTGGTTCAGGACCACCTGGGGGTTGGCGTCCCGCTTGATTTCAATGACGATCTTCATGCCGGTACGGCTGGAGCTTTCGTCGTTCAGATCGGAGATGCCGTCCACCCGCTTGTCCTTGACCAGGTCGGCGATGGACTCGATGAGGCGGGTCTTGTTGACCATGTAGGGGATCTCGGTGATGAGGATCTCGAACCGGCCGTTGGGTTTTTCCACGATCTCGGCCCGGCCACGCAGGGTGATCTTGCCGCGGCCGGTGGCGTAGGCCGCCCGGATGCCCGACCGGCCCATGATGATGCCGCCGGTGGGGAAGTCGGGGCCCTTGATGTATTCCATCAGGCCGGGCAGGTCGATGTCCGGGTTATCGATCATGGCGCACAGGCCGCCCACCACTTCCCGCAGGTTGTGGGGCGGGATGTTGGTGGCCATGCCCACGGCAATGCCCTGGCTGCCGTTCACCAGCAGGTTGGGGAAGCGGCTGGGCAGGACGTGGGGTTCCTTTTTGGTCTCGTCGAAGTTGGGGTCCCAGTCGATGGTGTCCTTCTCGATGTCGGTGAGCATCTCACAGGCCATCTTGGACATGCGGGCTTCGGTGTAACGGTAGGCAGCCGGGGGGTCGCCGTCGATGGAGCCGAAGTTGCCCTGGCCGTCCACCAACGGGTAGCGCAGGCTGAAGTCCTGGGCCAGACGGACCATGGCGTCATAGACGCTGGCGTCACCGTGGGGATGGTAGGAGCCCAGCACCGCACCGACGGTATCGGCGGATTTGCGGTAGGGGTGGGAGGGGTCGTTGCCGCGCTCGTGCATGGTATACAGGATACGGCGGTGGACCGGTTTCAGGCCGTCGCGCACATCGGGCAATGCACGGGAGACGATGACCGACATGGAGTAGTCCAGGAAAGCGCTTTCGATCTCCTCTTTCACATCGCGCACGATGACCTTGGTGCCGGAACCCGGCGTCATAATGACATTTTCTTCCATTGGTACTCACCTTTCTGGGAAGGATAGAAACGAATCTGGAATTTGGCGATTTTGCCGTGGGGGGTGTCTTTTTAGGGAAACATTTGCTTGTTTCCTTGCTAACAGCTGCTTTCCGGTTGGTCTTTCCTTTTCGTGCCCGAAAAGGAAACGAAAAGGGCCCGCCGTTTCGATGCGGCGGCCGCCGACCAGGGCTGCGGCTTTTTCTATCGTGCCCGGCACGATAGAAAAAACAACACGAAGTGTTGATTCCGCTATCATCCGGCCGCGCACAGCGGCCATTGGTTGGGGCTAGAAGCCTTGCCCTACTGAGATGCGGCCACCTACCGACGGCCTTCTCAGGCCCTGGGGGGGCCTGAGCAAGGAAAATGATTTGAAATGGCGTAGCCGGAAAGCCGTTGATAACGCGGAAAAAGGTGGCTGGTTTAGCTACAACCTAGCCCATAAGCCTCCCCTGTGTAAGGGGAGGTGCCGCGCAGCGGCGAAGGGGTTGGTAAGTCTGCGCCGGGCAATGACACCAGGTCTCCAACCCCTCAGTCAGCCTTCGGCTGCCAGCTCCCCTTACACAGGGGAGCCAATCTCTATTCCCGTTAGCAGCTGCTGCCGAGAAATGGTATTAAATCCATTCCTTACTCACCGGTCCCCAGACCGGTGAGTAGGCCGTCGTAAGGTGGCCGCATCTTGGGGTCTGGGGCCGCAGCCCCAGCCGGCGTCCACCGCATCGGAACGGTGGGACTTTTCGCTTCCT
>CAUEKL010000150.1 GCA_959018215.1 uncultured Gemmiger sp. | reverse complement strand
GTGCGGCGTCAAAGTCCATGTCGTCGATCTGGAGTTCCAGGCCCAGCTTGTCGGCAATGGCGCCGGCGATCTCCACGTCGATGCCCTCGAAGTCACCGCTGTCGGTGGTCATCTCGTACGGGGGGAAGGCGGCGTTGGTGGACATGGTCAGCACGCCGTCGGTAACGGTGGTGAACTCACCGGCAGCGGTCTCGGCGGAAGCGGTCTCAGCGCTGGCGGTTTCGGTGGTGCCGGTCTCGGTGGAAGCGGTGCTCTGGGAGGAAGCGCCGCAGGCGGTCACGCTGAGCACCATGCCGGCGGCCAGCAAAACGGAAAGAAGCTTTTTCATGTGATAACCCTCTTTTGTACAGTGTTCTGTTCTTTTCCCTCTTGAACCGGCGGACAGGTCTCGCCGGGATATCCTATAGTATAGATTTGTATTTATTCATTGTCAATGTATAAATATTACATCCCGGGATTTTCGGCAGTTCGTGCAAAAGGCTTCGGGTTCCTTCCCGGCTTTTTGGGCAGTTTTGGCACGAAAAAACGCCCGTCCCGGCAAGAATACCGGAACGGGCAACCCTCTATTTCTTGCGAAGGCGCGTCAAACAGGCCCGGCTTCACCCCGGGTGTTCAGGCGGTAGCCGATCTTGTAGACGGTCTGGATCTCCTTTTCTAGGCCCAGCTTGCGGCGCAGGCGCTGGATATGTACATCCACCGTGCGGGTAGCCCCCTGGTAGCCGTAGCCCCAGGCGATCTCCAGCAGCTTGGTGCGGCTGAGGGCCAGGTTGCGGTTGAGGACCAGGGTTTCCAGCAGGGAGTATTCCTGGGGGGTCAGGGCCACGGTGTGCCCGCCCCGCAGCACCTGGCGGCCGGCCATGTCCACCTCAATGTCATGGAAGCGGAATTCCCGCCCGGATGCCGCGGCAGTACCCAGGGTGTGCTGCACAGCCCCCACCAGTTCCATGATCTCAAAGGGTTTGGCCAGGCACCGGGAGCGCAGCTCCGCCGGGCAGGCGTCCAGCCGGGACTGGGACACCAGCAGAAGGACCGGGTGCCCGTTTTCCCAGGCACTCACCCCTTCAAATCCGCCGGAACTGGGCAGGTCCAGGTCCAGCAATACCAGGTCGTAGGCATTGCGGCGGTCCAGTTCCACCGCCTGCTCCGCGGTATCGGCCAGGTCACAGCTGTGCCCCACCAGATGCAGATTCACCGCCATACGCTGTGCGATGGCGCGTTCGTTTTCAGCAATCAGGATCGTTGCCATACTTCAACAGCCTCTTTACACGCAAAATTCCGCAAGTCGCCCGCCGCCGCGGGCACCAAATTTCTGCCGCAAAAATTTCCTCACCTATACTATATAACGAGCCATGTATCGAAGATGTTACAGACTTACAAAAAAAAGCGGCGTTTTTGCCAATTCATGACAATATTTGTTCGTTTTCATCCCGTTTTGCCTGACAGGTACTGCCATGCTATAATGAAGGAAAGAACGCGGTCTTTGGCCGTACAGGGAGGTTTTACAAGATGGGGCAGATCCGGATGGTGCTGATCGGTTTTGGCGGCATGGGGCGCCAATATGCCGCCATGCTGCGGAACAATGACGTGGAAGGCATGACGCTGGCCGCGGTTTGCGGCCGCACTGCGCCCGGGCAACAGGTTCTGCGGGAGGCTTATCCCGGCGTGGCCGTCTACCGGGATGTGGAAGACACCCTGGCCCACGCGGAGGAATTTGACGCTGCCCTGATCGTGACACCGCATACCAGCCATGTGGAGATTGCCCGCCGGATGGTTGCGGCGGGCAAGCACATTCTGCTGGACAAGCCTGCCGGGGTGTATGCCCGTGAGGTGCGGGCCCTGACGGAACAGGCAAAATCGGCCGGCGTCAGTTTCGGAATGATGTTCAATACCCGGGCCAATCCGGCCTTTGCCAAAGCCCGGGAACTGCTGCACAGCGGGGCGGTGGGCACACCGGTACGGGCCGTGTGGGTGTGCAATACCTGGTTCCGTACTCCGGCCTACCACACATCCGCCCCCTGGCGCAGCAGCTGGAACGGGGAATGCGGCGGGCTGCTCATCAACCAGAGCCAGCATTATCTGGACATCTGGCAATGGCTGCTGGGCGTTCCCGACGGAATCTATGCGGACCTGTGTTTCGGCAGGTACTCCCCCATCCCGGTGGACGATGCGGCAGACCTGCAGCTGTACTATGACAATGGCCTGCACGGTACCTTCATCAGTTCCACCGGCGAAAACCCCGGCGTGAACCGTCTGGAAATCTGGGGAGAAAAGGGCCGGCTGTGTGTGGAGGATACCGCCCGCATCATTCTGGAGGAAAACGAGATGTCTACCACTGCATTTGCGGCGTCCAACCGGGAGGTATACGGAACACTGGCTCATCGAAGCCGGGAGATTCCGGTACAGGCAAACCCGGAAGCCTACCAGACGGTCCTGCGGCGTTTCTGTGATCATCTGCGCATAGGTACTGCCATGGTGGCCGATGGTGAGGATGGTCTGCGGACGGTGGAACTGACCAACGCCGCCTATGTATCGGCCTGGCTGGGACGCAAAGTCCGTCTGCCGGTGAACCCTGCCGTATATGAGGAACTGCTGCACAAAAAAATGGAGGAGGAGCGGAGCGGCTTTTTGGGCTGACCGCTTTCCCGCCGAAAAACGAAAAAACCGCCGTCCCGGATTTACCGGGACGGCGGTTGCTTGTATGGCGATTATTCGGCGTCGGTTTCCTTGGCCACAAAGACCAGGGCGGCGCAGCCTGGTCCGATATGGGTGCCGATGGCGGCGCCCAGGCGGGCCACACGGCCGCCGGACAGGTGCAGGTTTTCGTGCATATAGCGATGGATGGGGGCGGTGATGGTCTTCTGGTCGGAGTAGAGCAGCACATAGCCGTAGCGCTCATCCACACCGCCCAGCTTGTCGATCTGCTTGAACAGAGCCACCATGGCGCCGGGACGGCCCCGGGCGGTATCGGCCAGCTTGATCTCGCCGTCAATGACCGACAGCACCGGTTTGATGCCCAGCGCACCACCTACCAGGGCCACGGCGGCGGGCAGACGGCCGCCCTTGTGCAGGTGTTTCAGGCTGTCCACAATGCCCAGGATGCGGATGCGGCCCTTGAGTTCCTCCAGGGCATCGGCGATCTCATCCAGGGTTTTGCCCTCCTCCCGCAGGCGCAGGGCCTCCCGGATAAGGATGGCTTCGCCCTGGGAGGCGGTGCGGGAATCCACAAAGCGGACATTCTCGAACTCACAGGTTTCGGCAGCCAGGCGGGCGCACTGGTAGGTGCCGGACAGATTGGAGGAGATGAGCACCGCCAGTACTTCATCCCCCGCGGCGGCGGCCTCCTCAAAGAACTGGATGAAGGTATCCGGGGAAGGCTGGCTGGTGCGGGGCAGTTTGCTTTCCACGCTCAGGCGGGCATAGTATTCGTCGCCGGTCATATCCACCCCGTCCAGGATGGTCTCGCCATCGGCAAAGAGCACATGCAGGGGTACAACGGTCACCCCGGGACGGTTGGCGTCGGCGGGGGTCAGGTCGGCAGCGGAGTCGGTCAGGATGCGGATCATAACAGCAAGCCTCATTTCTCGGCGCAACCGTGCAGGCAGCAAAAGGTCCACCGTTTGTTTGCTTTTATTGTACCATATTTTTGCGGGATGTCAAAAATTAAACCGCTGTGCAAAGTTTTTTAGGGGAATCAGTCGTGCCAGGTGAGCACCGCAAACAGGTTCACCGCGCTGGAGCACAAAATCATGATGCCCACCAGCCGCATGACCATGGCGGCGGAAGCCCCCGGAGCGAACAGAGCGTACAGCCCCAGCAGCACGCAGACAACACCCACGGCCAAAGGCACCCACCAGGCCCGGTCACCCCAGGCGCGGCGGGCCAGGGCGGCCTGGATGTTGCTCATACCGGTGACCAGCAGAAAGACGCAGACGATGGTGCCCACCAGGCTGACCAGCATGCCGGGGCTGAGGATGAAGAAGAAGCCGATGACCGCCGCGCCCACGCTGAGGGGCAGCAGCGGGCTGGAGATGAAGGTGGCGCGCTGGAAGGCCAGGGCGTTGACGATGCCGCAGATACCGGCCAGCAGAATCAGCCAGCCGATAAAGCTGCACAGGGCGGCGGTGGCGTTCCAGGGACGGGCCACCAGGAAAAGCCCCAGCACCACCCCGGCCACAGGCATGACCAGACGGTCCCATTGCAGATGTTTCATGGCAGATTGCCTCCTTTGTTTTTCCCGGTCAGGGCCGGGCGTTCATTTTGGTACGGACTTCAGGATTGGGAATCGCTGTCCCGGCGGCGCAGACGGGGCGTTCCACCGGGCGCAGGGTCCAGAGCATCCAGGCCCAGCAGGTCGGCGGCCTCGGTGGGTTCCAGCTGCTGGACCGATTCCAGCTTGCGGGTGATGGCCCGGCTGCGGGTGCCGATGAGTTCCTCCAGATCATTGCCGGTCTGGTTCAGGTGGCGCTGCATGGCCTGCAGACCGGTGCCGAACTTTTCAAATTCAGTCTTGACCGCTGCCAGCACCTGCCATACCTCGCCGGAGCGTTTCTGGATGGCCAGGGTGCGGAAGCCCATCTGCAGGGCGTTGAGCAGGGCCGCCATGGTGGAGGGGCCTGTCACGCTGATCTGGAATTCCCGCTGCAGCGTCTCGGTCATGCCGGAGGAGACCACCTCCGCATACAGCCCCTCAAAGGGCAGGAACAGCACCCCGAAGGCGGTGGTGTAGGGCACCTCGATGTACTTGTCGTGGATGTCCTTGGCTTCCTGGCGCAGCACCGTGTCCAGCTGCTTGCGGGCGGCGGCCACGGCGGCAGCGTCCCCGGAATCCCGGGCCTGCACCAGCTTGGCGTAGCTGTCGCCGGGGAACTTGGCGTCAATGGGCATCCAGACGGTGCCCCCCTGCCCCGGCAGCTTCACTGCGAATTCCACCCGGTTGGCGCTGCCCGGCACGGTGGCCACGTTTTCGGCATACTGGCCGGGGGCCAGGATCTCCTGCAGGATGGCCCCCAGCTGCACCTCACCCAGCATACCCCGGGTCTTGACGCCGGAGAGCACCCGCTTGAGCCCGCCCACATCGGCGGCCAGGGTCTGCATCTCGCCCAGGCCCTTGTACACCTGTTCCAGCTGGGCGCTGACGGTACGGAAGGATTCGGAGATGCGCTTTTGCAGGGTGTCCTGCAGCTTTTCGTCCACCGTGCCCCGGATCTCGTCCAGCTTGCGGTTGTTGTCCGCCCGGATGGTGTTCAGCCCCTGGACCAGAGCTCCCCGCATCCCGTCCAGGCGGGCGGCGTTGGAATCCTCCAGCCCTTTGAGGCGGTTTTCCAGCAGGGCCAGCTGGGCGGCGGTAGCGTCCCCGGCGGCTTTCTGGCGGGCGGCCCCCGCTTTGTCGATGGCTTCCAGCCGGGCGGTGGCCGCGGCACTGCTCTGGCGCTGGCTTTCGGCCAGAATGGCGCCCAGGTCCCGCACCGACGCCTGGGTGGAGCGGGCGGTCTCAGCCTGGGTGGCGCGCAGCTGGTCGGCCAAAAGATCGGTCTCGGATTCGATGACCTTTTGCAGGGTGCGGGCCAGCTGCCCGTCATCCCCTTCCTCCCGGCTGCGGCGCAGGGTCAGCACCAGCACGGCGGCCAGCAGGACATCGCCCACCAGGGCCAGCACCAGCAGCAGATAAATCAGCGGTTCCATATGTGTTGTATCTCCTCTTGTTTGATGGGTTCAGTATACCACAGGGCCCCGCTGTTTACAACTATTCGTTGTTTGTTTTTTCCGGTTTCACCGCAGGCCCAGCCAGAAGATCACCGCAAAGCCCATGGCAATGAACAGGATGCCCAGCAATTCCGCTTCCAGGCTGCGGCGCTCCACCACCT
>CAUEKL010000149.1 GCA_959018215.1 uncultured Gemmiger sp. | reverse complement strand
GACTTGAACCTGCGACCTCCGGGTTATGAGCCCGACGAGCTACCATCTGCTCTACCCCGCGATATTTTGTTGTGTCTCTTTCGAGATAGCTTAATCAATATACCATACGCGCTGGGATTTGTCAATGGTTTTTTGCAAAAAAAATAAAATAGTTTTACAGCATGGGTGAAAATAACGAGGGATGGATATTTTTTGCTTGCCCGTGCTGTGGAGGAACTTGTGGAATTCTGCACTGTAAAAATAGTACAGCAATCTTGACATTACAATAATTGTAATGATATAATTTTTGCGACGAAGGAGGGCGCACAGATGAACAATACCGATAAAAACGGGGATGCTTTCCGCAAGACCATTTCCAAAGCTGCCAAACAAGCAGCGGTCCCTGCGGAGCCAGGTGCGGCGATGCAGGAAACAACAGCCGAAGGTCAGAAAGGCGGCAAACCACGGTTCCGGGATGACATGCTGATCCTCAGCGATGAAAAGGACGTATCCATCTTCATGCACCCGCTGCGTCAGCGTATGCTGGAGAAGATGATGATCCTGGCGGAGCCGGTGACCTCCAAGCGGCTGGCTGACGAGCTGGGCATTGCCCCCAGTTCCGCCCGGCATCATATGCTCAAGCTGGAATCCATCGGGGTGGTGGAAAAGGACCATCAGGAGCTGATCCACGGGATCCTGGCTACCTACTACCGCCTGACCGACAAGTGCATCTCGCTGGATGTGTGCAACACCGGTCTGTGGGACCCCACCCGGCTTCTGCTGGAAGAAAACGCCCGGCAGGTACGGGAAGGCGCCCTGAAGATGATGAAGGACTGGCAAGAAAGCCCCAGTCAGGACTGGGACGACGCCTGGGGCTTACTGGAAACAAACGGTGTCATTCACTTGACCCGGGAAGAAGCCCTGGAACTGCGGAATCTGATCGGCGATTACCTCCAGCAACACAGTCAGCCGCGCCCGGGTACGGCGCCCATCCGGTTTGACATGATTTCCTACCGGGCAGGGGAGGTAAAGGAAGATGACGGCAAACACTGACACCGCGCCCCGCCCCCGGTTCAACCGGAACCTGTTTCTGGTCTGGCAGGGCATGGCCGAATCCAAGATCGGAAGCGTGCTGTATGCCATTGCCATCGGCATCTGGGTGTACAACAAAACCGACTCCGCCGCCTGGATGAGCATGACCACCGCCATCAGCTATTTCGGCAACATGCTGCTGCAGCCTTTGGGCGGGGTGCTGGCCGACCGTTTCAACCGCCGCAACCTGGCTGCCGGCAGTGATGCGGTCTGCGGCGTGACCATGCTGCTTTTGGGCCTGCTGGCTCTTGCGGGGAAAATGCAGGTCTGGCAGGTGCTGGCGGTGGCGGCCGTCAGTTCGGTGTGCAGCGCGGTGCTGTACCCGGCCCTCAACGCTCTGCTGCCCCAGTTGGTGGAGCAAAACAACCTGATGCGGGCCTCTGCCCTGATGCAGAGCACCCAGTCGGCGATTCAGATGATCGGCAACGCGGCGGGGGGATTCCTGGTGGTGATCTTCGGTGTGCCGGGGATTATCCTCTTCAACGGGGCCACCTTTCTTTTTTCCTCCGCCACCGAATGGTTCATTCGGGCGCCGGAAATCCCGCATGAGCAAAAGGCGGAGCCGCACGGTTTTCTCCGGGATTTCAGCGATGGGTTTGCCTATCTGAAACAGCACCCCGGTTTGACCGGCATGATGGCGGCGGGAGCCACCGTCAACCTGACCTGCGGCGGGTTTACCGGCATTGTGTATGCCTGGTGCCTGGAAAAGGGGATGGATATCCCGCAGTATGGACTGTTCCTGGGGGCAGAAAGCGCTGCCATGCTGGCCGCCACCGTCCTGATGGCCCTGGTGCCCCTCCCGCGCCGCCGCCGCTGGCAGGTGCTGGTCCTGGCCAACGTGGGATACAATCTGCTGTATATCGGGGCTATGGTGGCATCCGGTTTCCGGGTTTGCACTGTGCTCTATACCGGATTTGCCTTCTGCAATATGGTGGCCAATACATTCATGTACCCGGCCTTGATGGAAGCCATCGAGCCGGCCTACCATGGCCGGGTCCTGGCCCTGTTCAATGCGGCCTGTGTGGGGACCACCGCCTTTTCCATGGTGGCGTACGGGGTCCTGGGCGATCTTTTCGGTGTGGTGCCGGTTTCCCTGGCGGGCGGGGTGCTGACGATCCTTCCCGCAGCTCTGTTTGTATGCAATCCTGCTCTGCGCCGTCTGCTGACCCGGCCATAACGATAACAAGAAAGAGCCTTTCTTCCCTGCGGGAAAGAAAGGCTCTTTTTTTGGTGGCAATGAAAGAAAATCACATATGCAGCCGCTTGGCAAACTCCGACCACAGGGTCCGGCCCTTGAAGATGACCAGCCCCAGAAAGGTGATAACACTTACGATCAGGCAGATGACCCAGGGCAGGGCGGCGCGGGTGTGGCGAATGGTCAGCACGATGTAAGGCACCACCCCCACCCCGATATTCAGCAAAAGATAAATCAGGCCGTTTTCGGTGAACCGGCGGTTGATGAAGGCAAACAGAAAGTTCAGCAGTAGGGTGGCGGTGCACAGGATGGGAATGACCAGGTCGATGGCCACGTTGCCCCAGTCCAGGAACCAGTCACAGAACCAGACCAGCAGGGAAGCTCCCACCAGAATCTGGAACAGCAGCTTGGGCACGTTATGACTGCCCAGCATCAAGGCACGAAGCAGCAGCAGGGCTGCTGCCACACAGGCAACCACCACCAGACTCCAGTGCAGATGCAGGCTTTCCTGCAAAAGAAAGTCGATGGCCGCACAGACCACCACTCCCGCCAGCAGAAAGAAGGTGACCAGCTTGAAGAAGAGCGGCAGACGACGTCCCGGCGGCGGAGCGGGGGGAAAGTAAGGTGTTTCCGGCATATCGGCGCCGGGCAGAGGACTCTGACACAGGGGACAGTAGGAGCCGCTGCCCACCTGGATATGGCAATGAGGGCAGGTTTTCATAGGCTTTGCACCTCGCTGGCGTACAGTGTGACCGACAGCCCGGCATCCGCCAGACTGCGGTAAAAGTTTTTCAGCACGTTGGTGCTGCGGTAAGCCGAGGCGGTGCCCAGCACCAGGTCGTCCCCGTAGGAACAGACGGTGGTGAAGAGGGACGGGGTGCTGCAATAAGCAGCAAACCCGTGAATATAGGGCTCCAGGGCCTTGGGCACCGTGACCCGGCCCATGTTGGAGATGGTCAGGGTCACCTTGCGGGCCTCCACCCAGTTGCACAGACTCACCACCCAGTTCTTGAAGAAGAGGGGGACCGGCCGCACGCCGGGAATGCGCTCGAACCGTTCGAAGCCGTCCATCTGGGCCTTGATGCGGTCATCCGAAAGGGCATCCCGCAGCTTGGCGTCGAATTCCCTGGCCAGTTCTTCCAGGGTTTCCTCTCCGGTAAAGATGTGGGACACCCGCACGGTGTTGAAGAAGTTGCGGGCGGTATCGGAGGGAAAATAGTTGCGCAGGTTCACCGGCAGGCCCACGGACATGGCGTGTCCCCGTTCCATGGCGGACATCTCCCGCCAGGCGGCCAGCATCTGGGCTGCGGCCAGGTAGCTGGTCAGGCTCACACCCAGGGACCGGGATTTGGCCAGAACCTGGGCGGCGGACAGATGCCCCTCAAAGAACTGGGTCTGGTCCAGAGGCAGCTTCCGCCCGTGCAGCCGGCAGACCCGGCGTTTGACAGCGGGGTCCGGAGCGCCTTTGGAAGCCCGGCGGGCTGCGTAAAATTTGGAGTAGGAATTCTGCTCCATGTCCGCCGCCGAAGCCCCCTGGTCCCGGGCCACATCCGCCAGGGAATCGGGATGCTGCAGCTGCAGATAGTTGTGTACCAGGCATTTCAGAAACATCAGCCCGCCGTTGCCGTCGGTCAGGGCGTGGAGCATCTCCACAATGACGCGGGCGCCGTAGTAGGTCACCCGGTACAGCAGGGCGTTTTTCTGATCCGGACCGTACAGCGCCGCGCATGGCTGCTTGCTTTCCGGTTCGGGCACCGGCAGCTTGTCGGTGGCCTCAAAGTAGTGCCAGAACAGACCCCGGTGCAGGGTGACCTGAAAATTGGGCAGTTCCCGGGCGGTGCGTTCCAGCGCCCGGGCCAGGATCTCCGGGTCCACCTCCTC
This sequence comes from uncultured Gemmiger sp., assembly GCA_959018215.1. GTDB lineage: Bacteria > Bacillota > Clostridia > Oscillospirales > Ruminococcaceae > Gemmiger. Next base: position 1,724 of record CAUEKL010000149.1, on the reverse strand, counting down.
GTTCAAAGTACAGCTGATGCGGAATACCCGCGGATCGCGCCGATTCATGGTAGCCAAAAACAGCTTGGCTACGTTATCGACTTTATACCAGTTTTCCGGCACGGCAAAGCCCCCTTTCTACGGTCAAAGCTGCCGTTGGATAAACCGTCCCACGCTGTCCATGGCCTGGGCGGCGCTGCGGATGGGCATCTGCTGGAACACATGCCAGCATTCCTCGTACACTTCCAGTGTGCTGAACACATTCTGCTCCTGCATCTTCCGGTGCAGCTGCTCGGAGTCGGAGAAAAGGATCTCGTTGGTGCCCACCTGGATCAGGGTGGGGGGCAGGCCGCGCAGGTCGGCAAACAGGGGAGAAAAGCAGGGCGATTCAAAATCGGTGCGGGTGCTGCAGTAGGCAGCGCGCACCGATTCGATATACTGCATGGTCAGCATGGGGTCCAGTGCCGCCCGCTCGGTGTAGCTGGCGCCGGAGGCGGTCATGTCGGTCCAGGGACTCATGAGGATCAGGGCCCGGGGCTGGCGGCGGCCCTGTTCTTTCAGCCGCAGGGCCAGTTCTAGGGCCAGATTTCCCCCGGCGGAATCTCCCGCCACAATGATGTCCCGGGCGCCGTAGCCCATGTAGGCCAGGTGATCCCACACCGCCACGGCGTCGGTCAGGGCGGCGGGGTAGGGGTGCTCGGGAGAAAGGCGATACTCAAAGGAAAGCACATCGCACCCGGCGGCCAGGGCCAGCTTGCTGGCCAGCACCCGGGCATAGCCCAGCTGGCCGCAGGTGTAGCCGCCGCCGTGGCAGTACAGCACCACATGGCGCCGGTCGTGCCCGGCTTCAATGCTCACCCATTCCGCCGGCACCGGCACGGGGCCGCCCCGGATGGCCAGAAAATCATTGCGCAGTCCCAGGGTGGGGCTGACCAGGCGGCCGAACAGTTCCTGCCCGGCGCGCTGGCGTTCCAGATCGTCCGGGTTGGTGGACCCGGAGGAGGTGACGCTGTGCACGGTTTTGATGGCCCGCATCATGGGGGTCAGCTGGTCGGTCTCGGCAGGGCGTTTGCGCCGTGCGTGATGCAGCTTGCTCCGGTCCACCGAGAGCGGGCTGCGGGAATTCTTGGGCAGATCAGCCATAGAAAAAATGATCCTTTCGGTATTGGTGAATGGTCAACGCTCAGTCCGGCAGGGCGGCCAGCAGCCGCACCCACAGGGTGTTGAAGAGGGGCGGACGGGCCGCGGGCATGCCGCACAGCCGCCACACCCCCTTGCGGGAGGGGAAGGTGCCCCGCTTTGTGTAACGGCGGTAGAGCAGCTTCAGCTGCCGGTCCTTGCCGCTGCCGGGCAGATGCAGCACACAGATGGGCACCAGACAATAGTTGGTGGAAACAAAGTAATGCCGCGCCCCCAGCCAGTAGCGCCAGATATAGGCGTTGGCGGCCCGCACCGGCTGGCCGCTGCGCAGCGACCGCCAGGCCGCGATGCAGAGAATCACCTCGTCCCCGTCCTGGGGCAGAACATTCCTGGCCTGCATCTCCTCATAAATGGTACGGCACAGCGATAGAAATGCCCGCAGCCGGGAAGCACTGCCCGCCACCAGCTCTCCGCCGAAGTGGGTCAGCACATGGGGCGCCGTTTCGGGATACAACGCATCACAGCAGCCGCTGATGGCCGCCGCCATGGGCTGGCTGGCCGGGTGGGGGACCTGATACAGCAGCACAGCTTCGTCCGCTTCCCGC
>CAUEKL010000148.1 GCA_959018215.1 uncultured Gemmiger sp. | reverse complement strand
CACGCTCTGCGAACGCGGAGGCAGGGAGGATCTGGAGGAGACGCTGGATATCTGCAACCGTGCGGCGCTGCTGGAGCCGCTGCACGAGGAACTTTACCGCTACATCTTCAATACCATGCGCAGGTTGGATATGAAGCAGGCTGTGCTGAGCTATTATCCGGTGGTGGCCAACATGTTCCTGGACGAGGTGGGCCAGCCTTTGCCGGAGTCGGTGCGGGAGATCTACCGCTGGGCTTCCGAGGGTGCCAACCTGCCCATGGAGGACATCCGCCACATCCAGAAGGACCTGGACGAGATCACCCGGGACGACCGGCCCATCCGGGGGGCGTATTTCTGCCCCTACGAGGTGTTCAAGCACATGTACCACATGGTGGTGCGCAGTGCCACCCGCAACTCGGAGGATGTCATCCTGTTGCTGGTGACCCTGGTGCCCCTGGAAGCGCCCAAGCAGGAGATGATCCGGGTGATGCTCTCGGTGAAGGAGCTCATCAAGAACATGCTGCGCAAGGGCGACGTGTTTGCCCGGTACAGCCGCAACCAGTACGTGCTGATGCTGTCGGTGAAGCACACCGACGACTACAAGGTGGTCCGCGACCGGCTGCTGACCCGCTACGAAAAAAGCGGCATGAGCCAGGTCCTGCGCATGCAGGTGACCATTGGTATTCCGGACCCCATTGTGTGAGAATGGAGATACAAAACCGGCTTTCCCGAAAAAAGGAAGGCCGGTTTTTTTGTATGGTTTCGGTGGAATGCCGGGAAAGGCTCCCCTGTGTAAGGGGAGCTGGCGCCGTAGGCGACTGAGGGGTTGTACTTGGCTACCAGGCTGCCGGGGTAACGGCATCCTGCCGGAGCGTCCTTCCTTTTGTGACCAAAAGGAAGCGAAAAGGGCAAGATGCCGCCTGCCAAAAAGAAAAAACACCGCCCCCACCGGGAAAAACTCTCCCGGCAGGGGCGGTGTTTCAATTTATGCGGGCTTGTTCAGCGCAAGCAGCAGACAATCACGCCGCCTTGTGCTTGGCCATGGACCGCTGCACCAGCTTGACCACTTCCACAATGGGAATGACGATCACGGACAGGGCCAGGGCGATGAGATACTCGGGCAGGTCCACGGGGGTGAAGCCGAAAGCGTTGGCGATGAAGGGCACTTCCAGCACCACGGTGGTCAGCACCAGGCTGCCCAGCATGGCCGCCCACAGCACCACGTTGTGGCTGTGCAGGGTGAAGATGCTGCCCCGCTGGCTGCGCATGTTGAAGCTGTGGAAGATCTCGCACATGCTCATGGTCAGGAAGGCCATGGTCATGCCGTCGGGGGAGATGCCCTTGGGCATCTCGAAGTAGCCCACTTCCATGCAGTGGCCGATGATATAGGAAGCCAGGGTGATGACGGTGATCAGGATGCCCTGGTACACCACGTCAAAGCCCAGGCCGCCCGCAAAGATGCCGTCGGTGGACTTGCGGGGCGGGCGGTGCATGATGTCGCTTTCGCCCTTCTCCACGCCCAGGGCCAAAGCCGGGAAGCAGTCGGTGATGAGGTTGATGAAGAGCAGGTGCACCGGGTTCAGCAGGGTGAAGCCCAGCAGGGTGGCGGTAAAGACGCCCAGCACCTCGCTCATGTTGGAGGCCAGCAGGAACTGGATGGCCTTGCGGATGTTGTCGTAGATGCGGCGGCCTTCGCTCACCGCGTTGACGATGGTGGCAAAGTTGTCGTCGGCCAGCACCATGTCGGCCACGTTCTTGGTGACGTCGGTGCCGGTGATACCCATGCCCACGCCGATATCGGCGGCCTTGATGGAAGGTGCGTCGTTGACGCCGTCGCCGGTCATGGCGGTGATGGCGCCCCGCTTCTTCCAGGCGGTGACGATGCGCACCTTGTGCTCCGGCTGCACCCGGGCGTAGACGCCGTAGCGGGTGATGGCCTCGGCCAGCTGCTCGTCGGTGAAGTCATCCAGCTCGGAGCCGGTGATGGCCTGGTCGGCGCTGTCGATGATGCCCAGCTCCTTGGCGATGGCCACGGCGGTGTCCTTGTGGTCGCCGGTGATCATCACCGGGCGGATACCGGCGTCCCGGCATTCCACGATGGCGGCCTTGACCTCCGGACGCACCGGGTCGATCATGCCGGTCAGGCCGATGAAGCACAGATCCTGCTCCAGGAAGTCGGGCTCATTGTTGTGGGGGTTCTGGGGCCAGGGACGCATGGCGGCGGCCAGCACGCGCAGGGCCTTGTCCGCCATGTCCTTGTTGGCCTGCAGGAACTCCGCCCGCTTTTCCACCGTCATGGGCACGGCCTTTTCGCCGTCCCAGTAGCGGGTGCAGCGCTTGAGCACCACGTCCGGAGCGCCCTTGGTGTACTGGATGAAGGCATCGCCGGAAGCATGCAGGGTGCTCATCATCTTGCGGCCGGAATCAAAAGGCGCCTCGTCCACACGGGGCTGCTTGGCTTCCAGGTCGGTCTTTTTCATTTCCAGGGAGGCGGCGTAGTTCACCAGGGCCGCCTCGGTGGGCTCGCCGATGGCGCCCTCGGGGGCGTACTCGGCGTCGGAGCACAGGGCCATGGCGGTGGCCAGCAGGGGCTCGTCCCCCACATGCTCCACCACGGTCATCTTGTTCTGGGTCAGGGTGCCGGTCTTGTCCGAGCAGATGACCTGGGCGCAGCCCAGGGTCTCCACGGCGGTGAGGCGGCGGATGACCGCATTGCGCTTGCTCATGTTGGTCACGCCGATGGACAGCACCACCGTGACCACCGTGGCCAGGCCCTCAGGAATGGCGGCCACGGCCAGGGAGACGGCCACCATGAAGGTGGACAGGATGGCATCCAGGCTGAACTCGCCGTGGGTGATGAGGTTGAAGGCAAAGATGAAGACGCAGATGCCCAGCACCAGCTTGGACAGGGTACGGCCCAGCTCATCCAGCTTGCGCTGCAGGGGGGTCTGTTCGTCCTGGGTGGCGGCCAGGGCCCCGGCGATCTTGCCCATCTCGGTGTCCATGCCGGTGTCGGTGATCACCATCCGGCCGCGGCCGTAGACCACGGTGGAACCCATATAGCACATGTTCTTGCGGTCGCCCAGGGGCACGTCCTTGCCGCCCTCGGCGGGCAGCAGCTTCTCGATGATCTTGTTCACCGGCACGCTCTCGCCGGTGAGAGCCGCTTCCTCGAGCTTCAGGCTGGCGCTTTCCAGGATACGGCCGTCGGCAGGCACGCTGTCGCCGGCCTCCAGCAGCACGATGTCGCCGGGGACCAGCTCGGCGCTGGGCAGGCTGACGTGCTTGCCGTCCCGCAGCACCTTGCTGGTGGCGGCGGTCATGGTCTGCAGGGCTTCAATGGCGGCTTCGGCCTTGCTTTCCTGATAGACGCCCAGCACCGCGTTGAGCAGCACCACCACCAGGATGATGATGACCTCGGCCATGCTTTCGCCCTCGATGAGGCTGGTCACGGCGGACACCGCGGCGGCGCACAGCAGGATGATGAGCATGGGGTCTTTCAGCTGCTCAATGAAGCGCTGCAGCAGGGTGGCCTTCTGGGCTTCCTTGAGCTTGTTGGGGCCGTGTTCCTCCAGGCGGCGGGCAGCTTCCTGGCTGCTCAGACCGTCGGGGGAGGCGTTTTCCTGCTGAAGAACTTCTTCAGCAGACAGTTCATAACTTTTCACGCTGGAACTCCTTTCGCTTTCGGGCGGGGAAAAGGCCCCGCCGTCCCTCTCTACCTATTATATATAAAAACGAGACCCATACACCAGGGACTTTTGGAAAGCCGATGGCGTATGAGTCTCATTCTTTGCGGTTTCTTTGCTGCAAAGGCGGCACCGGGCGCCAAAGCGCCGGGGTGACGATGCCGCCGCACGCCCCGGAACGGGGCGCGGAACTACTCCCTCAGACGATGGAAGGGCTTACAGGGACAGGATGCCCAGCCCTTCCAGCAAAATTTTCAATCCCATCAGGATCAGCACCACGCCGCCGGCCCGCTCGGCCGCCGCCTTGTACTTGGTACCGAAGAGATTGCCGATCTTGACCCCCGCTGCGGACAGCAGGAAGGTGATGATCCCGATAAAGCACACCGCCGCCACAATGTTGGTGCCGGTGGCCGCAAAGCTGACTCCCACGGCCAGGGCGTCGATGGAGGTGGCCACCGCCAGGGGCAGCATGGCCTTGGGGGAAAAGTCGGGGGTGACTTCCTCCTCCTCGCCGCCGAAGCTCTCCCGCACCATGTTGGCGCCGATGAGTGCCAGGAGCACAAAGGCCACCCAGTGGCCGAAGCTGCCGATGAGCCCCGCAAAACCGGAACCCAGCCAGTAGCCCAGCAGGGGCATCAGCGCCTGGAAGGCGCCGAACCACACCCCGCAGATGAGCGCGTGGCGCAGCTGCATCTTACGCACCGAAAGCCCCTTGCAGATGGACACCGCGAAGGCGTCCATGGAAAGGCCCACGGCGATGATGAAAAGGTCTGCCAGTGACATTGAACAACCACTCTCCCGTTCGTTTACTGGGCGGGCGGGATAAAAAAAAACGAGACCTATCCCGCCCTGCCGTGCAAGGCAAAAGATAAGTCTCGCTGTTTCATCTAAAGCCAGGGTTGCCCCAGTATGTTGGCCCTATCACGCGGAATTTCCGCGCCAGCTACTCCCTTATGCAGCGAATACCATACCATGCCCCCGGGGCGTTAGTCAAGGATAACCGACAGGGTCAGAAAGGGCCCGGAAAGTTTTCCACCGTTTTCCCGAGTTTTGCACAGCCTTTACACGGCGTTTTCCGCCAAAAGTTGAAAACTCCGGGCAAAATGTTGAAAACTCAGGGCTTTTGGCGGCGAATATTACGAAATGATGAATACAGCCGGTTGATTACCACCCCGTATAACGGTTTTTCACGTTGAAAATGTTGAAAACCCTGTGGAAAGTGTGGAAAACTACTTTGTTTTCCACAAACTACAACTTTTGATTGTGTGACCCCGAAAGGGGGTGTGATAGATTCGACAAACAAATGTTGAACTTACCCCGGGGAAATGGTACAATAGCATAATAAACCGCCCGCCGGACCACGGCGGAAAATCCCGGTTTTCCACAAGGAGGTTTCCATGAATTGGCTGGACAGGCTTGAACGCCGTTACGGCAAGTTCGGTATCCCCAACCTGTTGAATATCGTGCTGGTGGGCCAGCTTGTTGCCTGGGTCATCATCATGTTCATCAACTACAATCTCATCGACGCCCTCATGCTCACCCGGGCGGGGCTGTTCCACGGGCAGATCTGGCGGCTGGTCAGCTTTGTCTTCATGCCCGGCCTGTACCGGTCTCCCTTCTGGCTGCTGGTGGAACTGTACTTTTACTGGTGGGTGGGCAACTCCCTGACCCGTGCCTGGGGGGATTTCCGGTTCACCGTCTACTGGCTGGCGGGCATGCTGGGGGCCATCCTCAGCTGCCTGATCACCGGCTTCGGCAGCGCTTCGGGGCTGTTCCTCAGCCTGTTTTTTGCCTATGCCTGGATGTGGCCCAACCAGCAGGTGCTGCTCTTCTTCGTCATTCCGGTGAAGGTGAAATGGCTGGGCTGGGCCGCTGCGGCCCTGTGGGCCTGGCAGTTCCTGACCGGAAGTTTTTCTTCCCGCATCACCCTGCTCTTCGGCCTGGCGGGCTTTCTGCTCTTCTTCGGCAAGGAGCTGTGGGACTGGGGCCGCGACACCGTCGTGGGCTACAAGCGCCGCAAGGACTGGGAGAACCGCTGGAAATAACCTCAGCGCTGCCCCGCATTCTTTTGTTATCCACTCTTATAAGGAGGAATCACATATGAAACTCATCACTGCCATTGTCAACAAGGAAGACTCCAAGGCCGTCTGCTCCGAACTGGTGCGCAACAAGTTCTACGTCACCCGTCTGGCCACCACCGGCGGCTTCCTGATGGCGGGCAAC
>CAUEKL010000147.1 GCA_959018215.1 uncultured Gemmiger sp. | reverse complement strand
GTGCTGCTGTCGGGGGGCATCGTGCTGCTGGCCCTGGCCTTTGCGTTGTGGAGCGGACTCTTCTTCATCCGGTCCATTGTGCGACCCCTGGGCCAGGTGGAGGTCATCGCCAACCGCATCGCCGGGGGCGACCTGCAGACCCGCCTGCCCGACACCCGCTACAACGACGAGATCGGCCGCCTGTGCCGCACCATCAATGAGATGGCGGAGCACCTGACCGAGACCGAACGGATGAAAAACGAGTTCATCTCCTCGGTGAGCCATGAACTGCGCACCCCCCTGACCTCCATCAAGGGATGGGTGGAGACCATCGCCGCCCTCAAGGACCCCAGCGACGAAAACTACCGCAAGGGGCTGGAGGTCATCGGCGCCGAAACCGACCGCCTGTACGCCATGGTGGAGGAACTGCTGGACTTCTCCCGCCTGCAGAACGGCATCAAGCTGGACTGCCAGGTGCTGGACCTGGTGGCCGAAGCCACCGACGCCGCCCTCTTTGTGGAGGGGCGCATCCGGCAGGAAGGGCTGCGCCTGGTGTATGAGGAACCCCCCGAACCCTTCCCGGTGTGGGCGGACCCCGCCCGGCTGCGGCAGGTGTTCATCAATGTGCTGGACAATGCCATCAAGTACTCGCCCCCCGGCGGGTCCATCTTCCTGACCCTGACCCGCGGCCCCTCCACCGTCACCGTGTCCATACGGGACCAAGGCCGGGGCATCCCCCCCGATGACCTGGAAAAGGTCAAACAAAAATTTTTCAAGGGCAAAAACGCGGTGCGCGGGTCGGGCATCGGCCTGGCGGTGGTGGATGCCATCGTCACCGCTTTGGGCGGCACCACCGACATCACCAGTACCATGGGGCAGGGCACTACGGTGCTCATCACTCTGCCCCTTTACCGCCCCGGGCAGGAACACCTGCACGAGCCCATCTGAAACCAACAAAGGAGACTATCCGTCTTATGCCGCAAGAATCGCGTCCGACCGAAAAATTCCGTACCAGTGTGGGCGGCCAGGCCCTCATGGAAGGCATCATGATGCGCGGCCCCAAAAAGATCTGCTGCGCCGTGCGCCGCCCGGACGGCACCATCGACCTGACCTATGAGGATGTCCACACCCACTGGTACAACAAGATCCCCCTGCTGCGAGGTGTCTGCAACATGGTGGAAAACCTGTGCAGCGGCTACAAGTACCTGATGCACAGCGCCGACATCGCCATGACCGAGGAGGAGCAGGAAGCCGAGCAGTCCCGCTTTGACAAATGGCTGGAAGAACACACCGGCCCCGCCTTCCAGAACGTGCTCATGACCATTTCCGCCCTGCTGGGGGTGGTGCTGGCCCTGTTCCTGTTTCTGTACCTGCCTACCTTCCTCACCGGGCTGCTGTCCACGGTGGTGCCTCTGGGCCGGTGGCCCCGGGTCATCATCGAGGCGGTGCTCAAGCTGGCCATCTTCCTGGGATACATGTTCCTGTGCTCCCGCACCAAGGAGATCCACCGGGTCTTTGCCTACCACGGCGCCGAGCACAAGACCATCGCCTGCTATGAAGCCGGGGAGGAGCTGACGGTGGAGAACATCCGCCGCCACACCCGGTTCCATCCCCGGTGCGGCACCAGCTTCCTGATCCTGGTCATCCTCATCAGCATCGTGCTGTACGCGGTGCTGCCCTGGACCAGCACCGCCCTGCGGGTGCTGTACAAACTGGCCATGCTGCCCCTGCTGGTGGCCATCTCCTACGAGATCCTGCGCTGGTCCGGCCGGTCCAACTCCTGGCTGGCCAAAGCCGTGGCGGTGCCGGGGCTCTGGCTGCAGCGGCTGACAACCTTTGAGCCGGAGGACGACATGATCGAGGTGGCCATCGCCGCCGTGACCCCCGTCCTGCCCGAAAACCCGGAGGAGGCCGCCTGGAACCGTGACTGAGCTTTCCCTCACCGGTCTGGCCCCCCGGGAAGTCCTGCGGGCGGTGCGCACCGCCCTGGAAACAGCCGGTGTGCCCGACGCCGCCTTTGACGCCCGGGAGCTCTACCGCCTGGCGGTGGGGCGGGACCCCCGTCTGGACACGGCCCCCCTGACCCCGGAACACGCCGCCGCCCTGGCGGCCCTCACTGAACGCCGGGCCGGGCGGGAACCCCTGCAGTACATTCTGGGGGAATGGGATTTTCTGGATTTCACTCTGCAGGTGGGGCCCGGGGTCCTTTGCCCCCGGGCGGACACCGAGGTGGTCTGTGAGGCTGCCGTGGAGCTGCTGCAAAAGGCGGGCGACCCCGCCCCCCTGGTGCTGGACCTGTGTGCCGGGACCGGCTGCCTGGGCCTGGGCGTCAAACGGTTTGTGCCCGGCGCCCGGGTGACCTGCTGGGAAAAAAGCCCGGAGGCACTGACCTACCTGCGGCGCAACGCCCGGCAGGCCCTGCCCGGGGCGGAAGTGACCGTGCGGGAAGGGGATGTGCTCACCGGCTGGCAGGACCTGCCGCCGGAGAGCGTGGACCTGATCCTCAGCAATCCGCCTTACCTCACCGGGGCGGAAATGCGCGAACTCATGCCCGAAACCGCCCGGGAACCGGCCATGGCTCTGGACGGCGGGGCGGACGGCCTTGCCTTTTACCGCTGCCTCACCGGCCCCTGGCAGCGGGTGCTGCGCCCGGGGGGCTGGCTGGTGCTGGAGATCGGCTACGCACAGCGGCAGGCCGTGCTGGACCTGGGCGCCAGAACCGGCTGGGTCAACGGCAGCTGCCGGCAGGACTACGGCGGCAACGACCGGGCCATCCTGCTGCAAAAACCTTGAAAGACCTATAAACCGGCCTGCAAAAGCACAACAAATAGTTGTAATTTCCTGCCGGAAAGGGTATAATAAGGGCATGTGAACCACAACAAGGGTGGGGGAGGACATCCCCCTTTGAAAAGGAGAAATACAATGGCAGCCAAGAAAGAAAGCAAAACCACCCCGGCGGCTCCCGCCGGAGACAAGAAGGCCGCGCTGGAAACGGCGCTGGCCCAGATCGAAAAGCAGTTCGGCAAGGGCGCCGTCATGAAGCTGGGCGCCAACGTCACCATGCAGGTGGATGCTATCTCCACCGGCAGCCTGGGCCTGGATATGGCTCTGGGCATCGGCGGCGTGCCCCGCGGCCGTATTGTGGAAGTGTACGGCCCCGAATCTTCCGGTAAGACTACCCTGGCCCTGCAGATTCTGGCCGAAGCCCAGCGCAACGGGGGCGAAGTGGCCTTCATCGACGTGGAACACGCCCTGGACCCGGCCTATGCCCGGGCCCTGGGGGTGGACATCGACAGCCTGCTGGTCAGCCAGCCGGATACCGGCGAGCAGGCCATGGAAATCTGTGAAGCCCTGGTCCGCTCCGGCGCCATCGACGCCATCGTGGTGGACTCGGTGGCGGCCATGGTTCCCAAAGCCGAAATTGAGGGCGAGATGGGCGACTCCCACGTGGGCCTGCAGGCCCGCCTGATGAGCCAGGCCCTGCGCAAGCTCACCGGCATCATCGGCAAGACCAACACCGTCTGCATCTTCATCAATCAGCTGCGTGAAAAGGTGGGCGTGGTCTACGGCAGCCCCGAAGTCACCACCGGCGGCCGCGCTCTGAAGTATTATTCCTCGGTGCGCATCGACGTGCGCCGTATTGAGGGCCTGAAGGACTCCAACGGTTCCTTCATCGGCAACCGTACCCGGGCCAAGGTGGTCAAGAACAAGGTGGCACCTCCCTTCCGGGAAGCGGAATTCGACATCATGTTCGGCGAAGGCATCTCCAAAGTGGGCGAGATCATCGACCTGGGCGTCAAGCTGGGCGTGGTCCAGAAGAGCGGCGCCTGGTTCAACTACGGCGATATCCGCCTGGGCCAGGGCCGTGACAACGCCAAGCAGTTCCTGAAGGACAACCCCGCCGTGGCGGAGGAGATCGAGAAGATCGTGCGGGAAAACGCTGACCGTCTCATTGCCGCGGGCAAGAAGGGCACCGTCAAACCCATCGAGAAGGTGGCCACCCCGGTGGCTGCTGCCCCTGCCGCCGAGGCGGCCCCCGCTGCCCCCAAGACCACCGGCAGCGAGGTGGACCTGGACATCATGGTTGACGATTGATGCCCCGCCTCACCGATATTACCGAGACCAAGCGCGGGCGGTACGCCCTCTTCTTTGACGGGGAATTTGCCTTCTCCCTGGACGAGGCCACCTTTGCCGATGCCGACCTGCACAAGGAGGACGAGCTGGAACCCTGGCAGATCGAGGAGCTGCGCAAAAAAAGCGACACCCGCCGTGCCCTGGACAAGGCCATGGACCTGCTGGCCTTGCGGGACCACGCCGCCGGGGAACTGTACGAAAAACTCTGCCGCAAGTTTGACCCCCACAGCGCCGCCGCCGCGGTGGCCAGAGCGGGGGAGCTGGGCCTGCTCAACGACGAGGATTTTGCCCGCCGCCGGGCCGCGGAGCTGCTGCGCAAGCGCAAGAGCCGCCGGGAGATCCTGCTGGACCTGAGCAGGAAGGGCATCGACCGGGACACCGCCGCCGCGGCGGTGGAGGCCCTGGAGGATGAGGAGGAAGACCCCGACCTGGCCAGCGCCCGGGCGCTGGTCCAGCGGCAGTATGCCTCCAAACTGGCCCAGGGCAAGGAGCCCCAGGTGGCCGCCGCCCTGGCCCGCCGGGGCTTTTCCCACAGCGTCATCCGTACCGTCCTGGAGGAAGCCCGGGACGAATAACATAGGAAAAAGGAAACCACTATGACCAAAAATATTGCCATCATCTCTCTGGGCTGCCCCAAAAACCAGGTGGACGCCGACGTTTTCTGCCACGCCCTCCTCAAGGCCGGGCACCAGACTGTGGCCGACCCCGCCCAGGCGGACGTGATCATCGTCAACACCTGCGGGTTCATCCAGTCCGCCAAGGAGGAGGCCATCGAGAACATCCTCATGGCCTGCCAGTACAAGCAGCAGAACCCGGACCTGAAGGTCATCGTTACCGGCTGCCTGGCGGAGCGGTACAAGCAGCAGATCGCCGCCGAAATGCCCGAGGTGGACGCGGTGGTGGGCATCGGCTCCAACGCCGCCCTGCCCGCCATTGTGGAGCGGGTCTGCGCCGCCGGTGCCGACCGTCTGGAAAGCTACGGCCCCAAGACCGATATGCCCCTGGGCGGTGCCCGGGTCATCTCCACCCCCTCCCATTACGCCTACCTGAAGATCGCTGAAGGCTGCAACAACCGCTGCCGGTACTGCGCCATCCCGCTGATCCGCGGCCCGCTGCGCAGCCGTCCCCTGGAGGACTGCGTGGCCGAAGCCCGCTGGCTGGCCGGGGAAGGGGTGCGGGAGCTCATCGTGGTGGCCCAGGACCCCACCGCCTACGGCGAGGACTGGGGCAAGCCCGGGGCCGTCTGCGAGCTGCTGGACCGGCTCAATGAGATCGACGGCATCCGCTGGATCCGGGTGCTGTACGCCTACCCCGAGCGCATCACCGATGAATTCATCGCCGCCATGGTGCGCAATAAAAAGGTGGTGCCCTATCTGGACCTGCCCATCCAGCACTGCGACGACCGGGTGCTCCAGGCCATGAACCGCCGGGGCGGCCGCAAGGAGATCGAGGACGCCATTGCCCGGCTGCGGGCTGCCATCCCCGGCCTGACCCTGCGCACCACCCTCATCGCCGGATTCCCCGGCGAGACCGAGGAGGAGTACGCCGAGCTGTGCGACTTCGTCAAAACGGTGCGGTTCGACCGTCTGGGCTGCTTTGCCTATTCGGCGGAAGAGAACACCCCCGCCGCCACCATGGACGGCCAGATCGACGAGGAGGTCAAGCAGCGCCGGGCGGAACATATCATGGAGATCCAGGCGGACATCAGCGCTGCCGCCATGGCCGCCAAGGTGGGCAAGACCTTCGAGTGTATCTGTGACGGGGTGGACGACGAGACCGGCATGTACCTGCTG